>JALYGD010000338.1 GCA_030777265.1 Actinomycetota bacterium
TACCCGACGCGTCGTCGTGACCGTGCGTCCACCGCGCACGGCCTTCTCTACGACGTAGTGGACGTCGGCGAAGGCCGCGAGCTGCGCCAGGTGGGTGACGCAGAGCACCTGGCGGCACGGCCCGTGGTGGCGCGATGCCTGTGCCAGACGAGCGAGCTTCTCGCCTACCGCGAGGGCGGTCGCGCCACCGACTCCAGCGTCGACCTCATCGAAGACGAGTACACCGGCCTCGTCGACCCGGGGCGGGCCGTAGGCCCGGGCGGGTGGGCGGATGTCTGCCAACGCTGCCTTCACAGCGAGGGCGACTCTGGAGCGCTCGCCGCCCGACGCGGCCCGGGCCAGCGGCCGGGCCGGCTCTCCCGGGTTCGCCGCGAGCTCGAAGGTGACGCGGTCGGCACCAGTCGGACCCGGAGCCTCCGTGGGCTCGATGCGGACGGAGAAGGCCGCGCGTGGCATGGCGAGGTCGGCGAGGTGACGGCCGACGGCGACTATCAGCTGTTCCCCCGACCGCTTCCGAGCACGTCGAAGCTCCCTGCCCAGGTGCTCGACCTGCGCGAAGAGGTCAGCCGCGCGCCGCTCGAGCTCCCCCGACTTCATCTCCTGCTGCTCGAGCCGGTTGAGCCGGTCTCGGGCCTGCTCCGCATAGGCGAGCACCTCGGCGATGTCCCCACCGTACTTGCGCTGCAGGTCTACCAGCAGCCGTTCCCGTCGCCGTAGCTCGTCGAGCTGCTGCGGATCGCACTCGACTGTCTCGGAATAGTCACGTAGGGCGGAGCGCAGGTCCGCCGTCTCCGCAGCGAGAGCCTCGGTACGCTCGCGAAGCTCGTCGAGAGTGGGATCGAGCCCGACGACGCGACGCAGAGCGCCCACCGCGACTCCGAGCGGTCCACCTGCGCCGTCCTCGTCGAGCGCCGTCGAGCATCCTCGTGCAGCGACGGCCAGCTCCTCGGCGTGCTCGAGACGATCGAGCTTCTCTCGGACGACCCGATCCTCCTCAGGCGCGAGCGTGGCTCGTTCGATCTCGGCGATCTCGTGTTGGAGCCGATCCACCTCCCGAGCACGCTCCCGGGCGCCGCTGGCGAGGTCGACGAGCAGGAGGCGAGCCTCCTGCCAAGCACGGTAGGTCTGCTGGTAGGCGACGAAGGTGCTGGCATGCGAGGCGCCCGAGTAGCGGTCGAGCAGCGCACGCTGCGTCTCCGGATGAGACAGGCGCACGTGCTCTCCCTGGGCGTGGACCTCCACCCACCCCCCGAGCACGTCGGCTAGGGCCGAGACCGGCGCCAGCCGCCCGCCGATGCGCACCCGGCTGCGCCCACCCTCGTCGCGCGCGATGATCTCGCGAGAGACGACGAGCTCCGTCTGCGTCTCGTGTACCCAAGCGTCGGCCACCGCTCCCGGCGGGACCGGCCTCACACGCGCTTCCACCAAGGCGGCCTCGGCCCCCATCCGTACGAGCGTTGCGTCCGCCCGGGCGCCGAGCAGGAGCTGGAGGGCCGTGATGAGCATGGTTTTGCCTGCGCCGGTCTCGCCGCTGATGACCGTGAGGCCCGGTGGCAGTTGCAGCCGGACGTCCTCGATGACGCCGAGCCCGCTGATGTGCAGCTCGTCAATCACGTCAGCGAAGTCCGAACTTCGTGCGCACAAGCGTGTAGAAGTCGTCCGCGCAGATGCGCGCGATCTTGACGGCCGTCGCGGCGCCCACGACGTAGACCGACCCCCCGGGGGGCACCGTCATCGGCGGCCGTCCGTCGCAGCTGACAACGGCAGGTTCCTGGTCTGGCAGCACCTTGACGTGGACCTGCTCGCCCTCGCCGACGACGAGGGTGCGGCCGAAGACGCTGTGGGGTGCGACCGGCGTGACGAGGGTGGCCCGCACCTCGGGTGAGAGGATGGGGCCGCCAGCCGAGAAGGAGTAGGCGGTGGAGCCGGTGGGGGTCGAGATGACGAGCCCATCGGCTGCGACCTTCGCGAACAGCGCCTCGCCGACATGGATGTCGAGGAGGATGAGCCGCTGTCGGGCGCTCTTCTCGATCGAAACCTCGTTGAGGGCCCAGTCTTCGACCACGTCGTCGTGGTCGCGCGAGCGCGCCCTCACTTGGAGGGTCGAACGCTCCTCTACGACGAAGTCCCCCTTCACCACCGCCGCGAGCGCCGTGGGGAGGTCGTCGCGGTCCACCTCGGCCAGGAACCCCAGCCGGCCGAGGTTGACGCCGAGCACCGGGATCCCTGCGTCACGGCAGAGGTAGGCCGCCCGCAGAAAGGTTCCATCGCCGCCGAAGGAGATGGCGAAATCGAGCCCGTGAGGGAAACGCTCCGGCTCGACGACTTCGACCGGGAACCGGACCGGTTCAGAATCCTGCCGGGCGGCAATGACGTCGACTCCGAGCGATTCCAGCCGCCGTGCCGCATCGACCGCAGTCTCCACCGAATCCTCGCGGCCGGAGTGGATCACGAGACCAACCTTCATCGGGCCCTCATCGGGACGTGCTCCTCTCACCGATGTGATGCGCGGGGGCGTCTGTGACCGCTTCGGCGATGCGCTCGTCGAGGTCAACAGCCGCCGGCCCGGGCGCAAGTCGCAGGAAGAACTCCACGTTGCCGGCCGCGCCCGCGAGTGGTGACGGCGCCGCGCCGATCGCGCCCCACCCTATCGCGTCCGCCGCACCGGCAACCGAGCGCAGCGTCGTCATCCACACCGAAGGGTCGCGGACGACGCCACCCTTGCCGACCTGTTCGCGACCGGCCTCGAACTGTGGCTTACAGAGCACGATCGCCTCGGCGTGGGGTGCGGCAACCCCTCTGAGGGCCGGCAGCGCGAGCCGCAGGGAGATGAACGACAGGTCCGCAACGACGAGGTCCGGCTGAGGCCCCATGATGTCCTCCGCCGCCAGGTTGCGGACGTTCATGCGTTCAAGCACCGTGACTCGCGGATCGCGGCGCAACCGGTCCGCCAGCTGACCGTAGCCGACGTCGACGGCGATGACGTGGCCGGCTCCGTGCTGTAAGAGACAGTCGGTGAACCCCCCTGTGGAGGCTCCTGCGTCAAGGCAGCGCAATCCTCCCACCGTGAGCGCGAAGCGCTCGAGGGCGGCAGCGAGCTTGTCACCGCCACGGCTGACGAAGGACCTCGCCCTGCCAGAGACGACTAGGTCCTGACCCGCGTGGACCTGCGTGGTCGCTTTCAGGGCAGGCGCGCCGTCCACGGTCACACGACCCTGAGCGATGGCCTCCTGTGCCTCAGCGCGGCTGGAGACGAGTCGACGCCGCACGAGCTCGAGGTCGAGTCTTCGTCGCGACTTCATGTCATATCTGAGTAGTCAGGCCTCGTCCATCGCCGCTAGTTCGGCGACGAGCAGCTCGTTGACCGCTGCAAGGACCGCTGCCCGCTCTGACATGGGCAACTCGTCTACCTTTGCAAGCAGAGCACGGGCGTCGGCGAACGGGGCCGGTGTGGGACTCCCGCCAGAGTCGTCGGCCCCGGTTGTAGAGCCCGAGGCTGTCACCGGCACCACCGTCGCCGTCTTCGGCGACCTAAGACGGCTCCTCTCGCGTCGCTCCTGCGGAGCGCCGCTCACCCGTTGCCCTCCCCGGCACGAGACTCCGCATCGACCACCGGCGGCTGTGGAACGGGCGGGGACTCGCCGGAGCTTGTGGCCTCACCGGGTGGCACTGTCCGCTCAGCCGCCGTGTCGGTCGCCTCGCGTGCCGTACCGATCTGCCTGGCGGTCTCGGATGTTGCCGTTGTGGCGGTGGGCGCGTCCACGCTCTCCGCCTTCTTCGCGGTCCTGCGCGCCGCAGTCTTCTTCGCCACCTCACGCGTCCCGCGTGGGGACTCGGCCTCGAACCTGCGGTCTTCGAGGGCATGCTCCCCGGTCACGCTCTCCCGTAGCTCGAGGATCTGCTGCTCGAGCCGCTCGACGTCGTCTCGCGTCGCCAGTCCCATGGCGTTTATGACCCGTTTCGTCTCCAATCGGACGATGCCCGCGATGGCTTCGCGGTTCTCCTGCGACCGCTCACGAAGGTCGTCCACGAGGCCTTGCGCATTCTCTGTCGCCGCCTCCCCTTGCTTGCGGAAACTGCGAACGATCCTCCCGGCGGTGTCACGTGTGACTTGCGTGGCGGTCTCGACGTACCTGCTGAACGGCTCCTTCACGCGCGCCTCCTGTTCGCCGTCGCAAGCAGCCTACGTCGCCCAAGCAGCGAAACGATAGCGAGCCGGATCAGACGCTCAAGCAGCGAAGCGCTAACGACCCATCAGACGCTCAAGCAGCGAAGCGGTAGCGCAGAAGCAGTTCGCCGGCGTGCTCGCGCAACTCCTCGAGTTTCGAGCGCAAGGGGACGTGCGGGACCTCGCCGTCGACGATTCGAAGTGCCGCGCCAGCGACAACCACAGGGGAGACAGTGAGGAAAAGCTCGTCGACCAACCCAGCCCGGAGCAGCCCCGCGTTGAGAGAAGGGCCACCTTCGCAGAGGACCCTGCTGACACCGTCGCGATGCAGCTGCGAGAGCGCGCGTGCGAGGTCGACCCTGCCAGTTCCGACCTGCAGCACATCAGCGACAGCGGCAAGTCCCGCGAGCCGCTCGGCGTGTCCTTCTTCCGGCGCAACCACCAGGGGACGCCGAGTGGGATCCGAGAAGAGCCGCCCCGCGGGATTCAGGGAACAGCTAGCCGTGACGACGACAATGCGCGGTACCTCAGGCAATCCACGTGCCGCCCGCCGAGCCCGGGCGTCGGTACTTGGACGGGGCGGTCCGTAGTCCTCGATGCGAACCGTGGAGGCGCCAACGAGAATGACGTCGCACCATTCCCGCAGACGCGAGAAGGCGAGCTCGTCGGCCTCGCCACTCAGTTGGGCGGTGCGACCCCCAGCAGTGGCGGCCCCGTCGACGCTGGCGACCATGTCGAGATAGAGATAGGGGCGGCCCGCGGGAGGCTCAGGAAAGGTAAGGTCGAGATAGAGGTCCTCGAGCTGCTCGTCACGAGTTTCGGGCAGCAGCCGACGCACGCCTCCTCCTGTCCCCGAGCCCCCCGGATGGCCCGCGTAGCCGGCCGAAGGCCGGCGCGTGACTAGGGCGTACCACGAAAGCTAGTCGTAGGCCGGGGGGGTGGGATGGGTCTATCAGGAAAGCCCGCCGAAGGCCGGCGGCTGGGTGGGTGGTATGACGGGGCGCCTGACGATATCCGAGGAGAGTGTCCGGCGCATGCTCCCTGTTCCGGGTGAGCGTCAGCGGCCTGCTACGCTCCGCCGTCCGATCCTTCACCGCTGTCCAGCGCTCGCGCTCGCCTTGCAGAGCCGGAAGGATACGTGTGGGGCCCGACGAGGAGTTCGGAAGCGCCCGTATTCGGCTGGTTCATCGCCCGGATCAGCGCAATTCCTGTGAGAGGGCTCGTCTTACCGGAAGTGGGCGCAGGTGACGGACGGCCCCGTTAACGCCTTGGAGGGGAAGACCGCCTGCAACCACGCTTCGCGTGCCCGACAAGGTTGCGTCAACAGCAGCAGCGCCGAGGTGCCAGCTCGGATGCCTGGCCTCTGCATCGCCCTAGCCGGCTAATGATCCTGCCCATCGGGGACGAGAACCCCGCGCGCCGACTCCCCGTGGTCACCGTCACCTTCATAGTTATCAACGTCATCGTGTTTTTCGCCTTCGAGGCCCCCCTCGAAGGCGGGGAGCTCGCCTGTTTCATCTACCGCTGGGCGGCGGTGCCCCGCGAGCTGCTCACCTTCGACACCCTGCCACCAGGATCGGTACCTGACGCGAGCTGTCCCATCACGCTGTTCACAGAGAAGAACGTGCTCGTCAGCGCGGTGACGTCGATGTTCCTCCATGGGGGCCTGCTGCATCTGCTGTTCAATATGCTGTTCCTGTGGATCTTCGGCAACAATGTCGAAGACCGTCTCGGCCACATCGGCTACCTGCTCTACTACCTCGCTGGCGGCATCGTCTCCGTCTACACTTTCGCCCTCGTCAACCCGAGCCTCACCACCCCGCTGCTCGGCGCGTCCGGAGCGATCGCCGCCGTGCTCGGTGGCTATTTCCTCATGTTCCCGCGCGCCAGGGTGCACACCTACGTGCCGTTCCCCCTCTACCTCTTCGCCTTCCTCGTTCCGGGAGCGGTCCTTCGGAGTTTCTTCTTCTTCTTCGCGGTGGTCGATCTGCCGTCCTGGTTGGTGCTGGGGTTCTGGTTTCTTAGTCAGATGACCAGCGTGAACGAAGCTGCCAACACCGGCGTCGCCTATGAAGCGCACATCGCAGGCTTCGTGGCGGGGGTGCTCTTCACGCTGCTGCTCCGCCCTCGCGGGCGCCAACCTCCCATGCGGCAAGCGGTCGCCCGACCTTGACGCACGCGAAAAGGTGTAACGCCCGTTACCTCTCCGACGCCTCACGTTCGAAGCGGCGCACGAGCAAGGGCACGTCAGCCTCCGCCCCTTCGCGCAACTCCTCAGGTGCCTCGTCTATCGACAGCCGCTCGAAGCCGAGCTGGGCGAACAGGCCCGCTCTTGCCTTCCCGAGACGGTAGATCGACGAGACCTCGGTCCGACCCAGCGAGTCCAGAGCCCGAGCGAGAACGTGGGCAGCGGCGTCCTCGCGCTGCCCATCGTGGATGATCCACCGCACGACCACCCCCTGCTCGAGTTCCTCCCAACCGACCGCGGCGACGAGTTCACCTTCTGGGTCCTCAGCGATGCAGGCGTCCGTTGAGGAGTCGAGCGGGGCGTCGACCCTGCGCCCCACCCTTTCTACCAGGTCACGCAGGCGTGGCAGGTCCCCCTCGTTGCCGGCCCGAACCCGGGTGGCTCGTGGCCCGTCCAGCTCGCCGAGGTCAGCGACCACCCAGGTCGGCGTGGCGACAGCCCCGACGAGTGACTGCCAGGTCGAAACGCCCGTCAGTGCGAGCACGGAGTCCCAGCCCAGGCGCTCGGCGGTGCGGATGTCGGAGGAGATCTGGTCTCCGACGACGAGGACTCTGCCCCCGCCGAGCCGCTCGGCCGCCAGCTCGAACATCGGCGTCTCGGGCTTGCCCGCCACCTCAGGCGTGGCATTCGTGGCCTCACAGATAGCCGCTAGCGCGGCGCCGTTGCCGGGCCAGGGACCCTCGACAGTGGGATAGACGGGGTCGCGGTTGGTGGCGATGAAGCGGGCGCCGTGATGGATCGCGAGCGTCGCGGTACGCAGCTTGTCCCAGGTCAGTCTCCGGTCCCACCCGACGACAACCGCCTCGGCGTCCTCGTAGTTGTCGGTGGTCTCGATGCCCTCGAGGGCCAGCGCGTCAGCCAAGCCCTCCTCGCCGATCGGGTACACCCTCGGGGAGTCCTCTGAGAGCATCGCCGCCGCCGCCATGGCGCTGGTCAGGACCCGTTCCTCCGCAACCTCCACGCCGGCGTCGGCCAACATCTCGGCCCATTTGACTGCCTTCCGCGTCGAGTTGTTGGTCACGAAGACCATCGGAAGCTCGACGCGGCGCAAGAACTCAATGGCGGGCTCGATCGGTTCCTCGAGTCGGAACACGGTGCCGTCGAGGTCGATGATGAGCCCCTCGTAACCATCCAGAAGCGCCATGGCGGCAGGCTACTGCAACGGCCTTTCGACCTGTCCGGTCGCGCCGCCTCCGCGCTGTCTCGAATCTCCCCACCTGCCCGGGGGTGCGCCCTTCCAGCCGGGCACCCAGTGACCGCCCAGGGCAATCTTGTCGATCTTGGCAATCTTGTCGCGCCCTGGCGAGCGAGACCGGGCACCGATCTCCCACCCATACCGGTCGCGCTGCTAAGACCGAATGTTGGCACGGGAAGGAGGCGGACGCGCCATGGTCGACGTAGCGCCATTCTCCGCTCTGCGCTACCGCGACCTGGCACGCCTCGACGCGCTCACCGCCCCGCCCTACGACGCCATCGACGCCGTGCTCTCCCGTCGCCTCCGCGCGCGCAGCCAGTACAACGTCGTCAGGCTCGAGCTCGGCGCGTACCGGCCGCTGGAGCGCGAAAGCTCCGGGCGCTACGTGGCGGCGGCTCGAACCTACGTCCGCTGGCGCACGGAAAGCGTCCTCGCGCTCGATGCCGAGCCCGCCCTCTACGTCTATGAGCAGATCTACGAGCACGGCGCGGTGCACGGTCGGCAACGCGGCCTGCTCGCCGCCCTGCAGCTCGAGCCCTGGGAGGCGGGAGCCGTCCTGCCGCACGAGCACGTCTTTCCCGGCCCGGTCGAGGACCGTCTACGGCTGCTCGAGGCGCTGCCCGTCAACACCTCTCCCGTCTACCTCTTGGCTGAACGAGAGCCCGAACCCGTCGCCAAGCTGCTCGCGATGGTCACGCAGACGCCGCCCCTGACTGCGTTCGTCGATGGTGAGGAGGGAGTGCACCATCGACTTTGGCGGGTCAGGGACCGTGATGCCCATGCGAGCGTTCGACTGGGCTTCGCACGCCAGCGTCTCCTCATGGCCGACGGTCATCACCGCTACACGACCGCGCTCGAGTATCGGGCCCGCCATCCTCCTGATCGGGAGGGTGAGGGTGCGGACCGCATCCTCGCGTTCGTCGTCAGTGGCCGGGGGCCGCTCGTGCGGGCAAGTCATCGACTCTTGCGTTCGCTTCCCGAGGATTTCGAGGCACGGCTGCGCGCCTGTGGGTTGGACCGAGTCCCTGTCACTGTCAGGGGGGCCACGCCGGTCGAGGCCGTGATCGCGGCACTTGACGAACCTCCCCCGCTGAGGCACCGGGATCAGGTGGGCGATCGATTCAACGCTTCGAGGCCGGCTTTCGGGCTGCTCACGAGGCAAGGGGGTGCGGTGGTCGTCATCCATGACGCAGAGCGCGTCGCCGAGCTGTTCGGCACGGTTCCGCAAGCGCTACGCAACGTTGACGTGGCGCTGCTTCAGCGCGTGCTCGACGTGTCGTTCGGTGTCGAGGAAAGCTCCGATCAGATCGCCTTCACATCCGACCCCGCTGCGGCCGGCGAGAAGGTCACGGCCGGCCACGCCGCGGGCCTGTTCCTGGTGCGACCCGTGCCGCTCACACAGATCTGGGCGGTCGCCGACGCAGGCCTTCTCCTCCCGCCCAAGAGCACCTCATTCTTCCCGAAGCCGCGGACCGGGCTCGTACTCAGACCGCTCAGCGAGTAGTGATGTCCTCGAACTCAGTGGGGCTCCGCCCCGCTGGCTTCCACATCGCACACATGGCACTCGAGTTCGAGGGTCGAGTGTTCGATGGCGAATCGGCGTGCCAGCTCGAACTTCAGTTCGTCGCCGAGCACCTGAGCGTCGTGCAACGACACCTCTTCGGTAATCACGACGTGAGCGGACAGGGCACGAAGATCCGAGGCCAGGCTCCACGCGTGCAGGTGGTGGACCGCCTCCACGGCCGGATGTGCGAGGAGGGCCCGCTCGACTTCCTCGACGTCAAGACCTCGCGGTGTGCCCTCG
>JALYGD010000339.1 GCA_030777265.1 Actinomycetota bacterium
GGGCCTCCCACCCGAGCGGCTAGTCGCCGAGGTGGGTCGGGACCGATGTCACCGCGGTGTTCTTGCGGAACAGCAGACGCCCTTTGAGCATGAGTGCGCTCTGGTTGTGCAGGAGCTGCGCCCACCATTTGTCCACGACGAACTCCGGGATGATCACCGTGATGATGTCGTTGTCCCAGCGCTCGTCGAGGTCATCGAGGAAACGGAGCACCGGACGGGTGAGCTCTCGGTAGGACGATGTGACGACGGTCAGCGGCACGTCCACGCCGTACTGTTCCCACTGCTGCTCGATCGATGCGCGCTGCTCCTCGCTGTCCACGATGGTGAGAGCCGTGAGATAGTTGGGGGCGAGGGACCTGCCATAGGTGAGCGCCCGCAACACGCCTTTGTGGACGCCTGCGACGAGCACGATGACGGTGTGCTGCATGCGTGGCGGGCGCCACTCGGGATCGGCCTCCAACGCGCTGCCGACCCGAACGTAATGGCGGTGAACCCCTCTGCAGAGCAGGATGATGATCGGTATGACGACGACCGGGATCCACGCGCCGGTCGTGAACTTCGACACCACGACAACGATGAGGACGACGCCCGTAGCCACGGCGCCCACACCACTGATTGCGACCCGCAGCTTCCAACCGTCAGCCTTGAGCCGCCGGTGGCGGCGCACCATACCCGCCTGCGCGATGGTGAAATCTGTGAAGACGCCGACCGCGTACAGGGGGATGAGAGCGGTTGTGACCCCACCGAACGCGACCAGAAGCAGGGCAGCAGCCCCGGCAAGGATCAGGATCCCATTCGAATAGACCAACCGGTCCCCTCGGTTTGCCAGCTGACGTGGCAGGTAACCCTCCTTCGCCATGACATTCGCGAGGTGTGGGAAGCCGTTGTAGGCGGTGTTCGCAGCCAGGAACAGGATCGCCATCGTCGCGAATTGCAGGAAATAGTACAGGACGGTCCCACGTCCGAAGACCTGCCCCCCCATGACGGAGAGGAGAGTCTCGTTTTCGTGCAGCGTCGGACGGAGTCGGTGTGCCAGCGTCGAGATTCCGAAAAAGCCCAGCCCGAGGATCGTCGCCATCATGATGAGCGTCCGAGCGGCGTTCTTCGACTCGGGAGGGCGGAACGCCGGGACTCCATTGGCGATCGCCTCCGTACCCGTGAGGGCAACCGCACCGGACGAGAACGCACGGGCTATGTAGAGCACGCCAGCGGCCCCGACCAGTCCGGGCACTTCGCCGCCACCCGTGAAGTGCGCAAGCTGCTCCTCGTCGACCGGCACGGGGCCGAGGCCGCCGAAGAACGACCGGAACAGCCCGTATCCGAGGAGCGAGCCGAGCGCCAGCAGGTACAGGTAGGTCGGTACAGCGAAGACCGTCCCAGCCTCCTTGGCACCCCGCAGGTTCCCGTAGGTCATGACCGCGACGACGATGAGTGCCACGGGGACCCGCCAGCTGGCGAGATGCGGAAAGGCCGAGACGACCGCCGCGACTCCCGCAGACACCGAGACGGCGACCGTCAGGCTGTAGTCGATCATGAGCGAGGCGCCGGACACCAGGGAAGCGGTCTCGCCAAGGTTGTCACTCGCGACGATGTAGCCTCCGCCGCCGTTTGGATACGCGTAGCAGACCTGTCGATAGCTTGTCGCCACTATCGCCAGCAGCACCATGACGACGAAGGAAATGGGGACGAGGTATTCGAGGGCCGCCATTGCGGCGATCGGAAGGAGGATGTGGAGAATCTCTTCGGTGGCGTATGCGGTCGACGAGAGCGCGTCCGAGGCGAAGACCGCCAACCCGATGCGCTTCGGCAGCCGCTGTTCCTGCTCCTCGTACTGGGCGAGCGGGCGTCCGATGAGCAGCTGCTTGATCGGCATTGCCGTCGGCTCCTTCGCCCAATCACTCGTCCCGCCCGCGGTCTTGGGCAAGCCAAGACCGCTCTCCCTCCCAAGACTCGTCCCGCCCGCGGTCTTGGGCAAGCCAAGACCGCTCTCCCTCCATGACTTGTCCCGCCCGCGGTCTTGGGCAAGCCAAGACCGCTCTCCCTCCAAAGCCCCGAGGATTCCGAACGGATCGCGTGTCAGGCGCGCAGCGTACTCGCACCCGAAGGAGCGGCTGGCGTGTCGTTCGACCGTGGCCAACCAAGGAGAAGCTCGAGACCGCAGGCCGGGGCGTTGGGTCAGGAGGGATCATGTTCGACGCCGAGCTCGGCGAGGAGCGCAGCCGGCAGGTCGAAGGTGCCCTTCTCCCGCTTCCAGCGGGCACCCAGCCGCTCGTGGTCGACGTAGCCCGCGGCGAGGGCGGGTCGGCCGAGCGCCGCCTCAGCCGCGTGCCGCAGGGCCTCGGGGGTGGGGTCCTCGCCGAAGGCCGGGTAGACCTCGAGCAGACGCCACACCTCGTCGAGGATGCGCTCCTCCTCCCCCAGGCGCAGGTGCTTTCTGGCGGCGACGACCTGTCCGATGACCGCATCCCACAGGCCATGGTGCGACAGCCCCGCCGGCTGGCGGAAGTGGGGGGGTGGGTGGAGGCGGTACTCGAGTTCCACCGGTGTCGGGTGTTCAGGCAACTCCGTCGGCTCGAGCCACACCTGCCAGCCCATCAGATAGGAGTCGATCGGCGGTCCCAACGCCCCCTCGAGCGCGAGTAGGAGCTCGGCGTCGCATCGGAACAGGCATGTCGGGTCGCGGCTCATCGTCCATCTTCGTGCGCTCGCTCGGTGTGAAGTCCGCAGGCTAACGAAGGCATGCAGCCCCCGATTGGACATCGCGTCGAGCCGATTGCGATGCTTGAGGTGGCGAACCAGTTCGCCTCGCGGCCCCGTGCTCCCACCCGTCTCACGGGGCAGCACCCTGCTCGTCATCTTGGGGGCACCTTCTCACATGACACACATGACGCAGCGGTACACGATCGCGGCCAGCGGGGGCGTCGAACAGGAGTTGCTCCTCGATGCGCTCTGGTCCGCCGGCGCTCTGGGCGTCTGGGAGCGCGGGCAGCACATCGTCGCATGGTTTCCCGAAGCCACGCGCCGCGCCCCTCCGGGCGGACGGTGGGAGCCTGAGCCCGACCGCGATTGGCATGCCGAGTGGAAAGCCGGGCTCGAGCCCGTGCGGCTGGGGCGGCTGACCATCACCCCGTCGTGGCATCCCGACGCCCACTCCGGACCTTGTACCGTGGTGCTTGATCCTGGCATGGCGTTCGGCACCGGCCACCACGCCACGACGCGGCTCTGCCTGTCCGTGCTCGAGCGTGCCGACCTCAGCGCCAGGCGGGTCCTCGACGTCGGGACGGGCAGCGGCGTGCTCGCCATCGCCGCGGCACGTCTCGGTGCCAAGGAGGTCGTCGCGATCGACGTCGATCCGGAGGCGGTTTCCGCGGCCGCCATGAACGCCGCCCGCAACCAGGTGGCCGTCGACGTGCGCGTGGGCAGCCTGGAGGCGGCCGCCGAGGACGAGCCTTTCGACATCGTCGTGGCCAACCTCTCGACCGAACTCGTGCTCGGATCGGCTGCTGCCCTCCTCGCACTCACCGTCCCGGATGGGCTCTTGGTCGTGAGCGGCTTCGCTGCAGCCCAGTGTGGGACGGTCGCCGACGCCTTGCGGCGGCTCGGGGCTAAGCTACTGACCCCTGATATGCAGGACGAGTGGGCAGCCCTCACCGTCTCGCCGCTGGCGTCGCGTGAGGGTGAGGTGGGCCGGGAATGAGCTTGGCGACTCTGGCCTGCCGCCCGAATAGGCCAGCGATGGCGAACCTGTCCTGAGGACGGCCGTGCGCGTACTCCTCCCAGCGCTCATCGTGCTTGTCGCCGTAGTGACGAGCTGCACTTTCCGCGACGCTCCACCCGACCCGGCCGCGATCCCCAGCGCGGCGAGGGATGCCGTGCCCGAACCCCGCCTCGTCGTGCTCCGCTCAGAGCTCGACCGGGCCCGAACGACCATTGGGGCGGCAGGTTCTGCGCTGGAGGAGGCACGCCTGGCGGGCGACCTCGGAACTGCCCGCTCAGCCGCGGAACGCACGGTACACACCTTGTCGGCTTCGGCCGCGCTCGGCGGCGACCTCGACGGCGACAAAGACGTCGCTCAGGCGGAGGTCAGCCCGTTCTTCCCCGCTCCCGACTCCCGAGGCGGCAGTGACGTTCTGTCACGGGCGCTGGCCGCCGCCCGCGCCGCCGGGGAAGCGGGCACGCGGGTGAGCGCGGTACTCGAAGACCCGGTCGCGGGCGACGTCACCGGCTGGGAGCGGCGCCCCGACGAGCAGATGGCTCTCATCCGGGCAGCAACGGTGGACGGCGAGGGGACTTCGATCGGCGAGCTTCAAGGCGAGGCCACACGGGCGCTCGCGTGGGCACTGCTGACCGTGCGAGCCCGCGAACTCGAGGCGGCGCAAGTCTTCGCGGAACGGGGCGGCGCCCACCTCCTCGTTGCGCTGACTGCGCTCGAGGGGGTCGAGGTGCCCAAGGCGAATCATCACTCCTCGCCAAGGTAAGCCTTGCGCACCTGTGGATCGGCCAGCAGCTG
>JALYGD010000340.1 GCA_030777265.1 Actinomycetota bacterium
TCATCGTCAAGGGACTGCGGGCAGTCAGTGACTTCGAGTACGAACTTCAAATGGCGCAGATGAACCGTCGACTCGGCGACGTGGAGACGCTGTTCATGTCGACCGCGCCGGAATGGTCGTACCTGTCATCCTCACTCGTGAAGGAGGTCGCGAGTCTCGGCGGGTCCGTTGAGGGCGTCGTTCCCCCACAGGTCGCTGCGGCGCTGAAAGAGCGCTACGCGGAGGGATGACCAGCCCCACCCATCCGACAAGGAGAAGCAGGACCCTGCGAGGCAGAAGATGTTTCGGCTGGGAGAGATGAGGAGCGGTCTTGAAGTCAGGAGCGGTCTTCGCTGCACAATGACCATGCCAAGATCGCGCGGGAAGGGCCGCAGACCCGGCGACGCGGAGATACGAGACGCGACGGAGGTGGGCGACTGGTTGGTGTGCAGAGCGAAAGGCCTGTGACCTCATTAGGCTCGGATCCCACCTCTCCTGAGAAGGCGGTTGGCATGTCCGGGTCCGTAGCGCCGCAGTGGTCATCTCCCGACAGCGTGCCGCTGGATGTCGAGGCGAAGCTTCACCAGCTCGAAGTGATGGTTGCCGAGGCGAAGAGTGTGCCGCTGTCGACCTCGATCATGCTCAACCGTGCAGAGATCGACGGTCTCGTCACCGACCTACGTGACGCTCTTCCGGAGGAGCTGCGCCAAGCGCGCTGGATCCTCAAGAAGCGCGACGAGCTCCTCGAGCGGGCCCGACGTGAGGCTTCGAAGATGATGCAGGACGCCGAAGCGGAGCGGGCCCGTCTCGTGTCCCGCACGGAGGTGGTGCAGAGCGCGAACCGCGAAGCTGACCGCATCCTCGACGAGGCGACCGAGCAGGCCCACCAGATCCGGCTCGAGGTCGAGGACTATGTCGACGCCAAGCTCGCAAACTTCGAGGTCGTTCTGCAGAAGACGCTCGCGGCGGTCGAACGTGGCCGCGAGAAGCTGCGGGGACGGCTCGCCGCTGACGAGCTCGCCGAGACGTCCGCGAACGAGGAATGGCCGGCGGAATAGGGGGTTGAGGTCGTGCGTTGACTCAACCGTCGCGCGCAGGCCCCGTTCGAAGCTGTGCGCACCGCGCACTGGGGGCTGTGCTAGTGTAACGGAACGATATATCGCTCGATTCTCGACCACATCCTTTGTCGTCTGCGGCACATGAGGCGTTCTCGTGCGCATTCCTGTTACTGATCTCGTCCGTTCCCCGGGCCTGACTCGCCGCTTTGCGGCCGTGGTCGTGCGGCGCGAGCTCGACATCCCGGAGGGGGCGTGGGGCCCGGCAGATGAGGCGCTCGTCAGCCCTCTCGACGTCGACCTTGAGTTCGAGATGCTCGTCGAGGGTCTGTTCGCGCGCGGAACGGTCATGTTCACGACGTCGATGCCGTGCGCGCGTTGCGTCAACGACGTCAGGACCGTCCACGCGGTACCGGTAGCCGAGCTCTTTGCCGACCTTCGCCGCGTCCCCGAGGGCGAGGAACTGGAGGCTGGCTACGAGCTGCACCCGGAGGGGGTCATCGACCTCGAGGCTCTGCTGCGTGATGCCGTGCTGGAGGTCCTGCCGGTTCGGGTGCTCTGCGACGTCGCGTGCCGCGGACTTTGCCCGGTATGTGGTGCCGCTCTCAACGTCGACGATTGCGGCCACGGGCCTGCCCGTGTACCGGACCCACGCTGGGCCGCGCTGCAGGGCCTGCGCCTACCGCCTGGCTGAACGCTTCACGCTGAGGAGACTGCCGTGGCCGTCCCGAAGAGGAAGTTGAGCCGCTCTCGCACACGCCGCCGCCGGGCGAACTGGCTCCGGATGGAGAAGCCGACGTACGCGACCTGCCGGCGCTGCAAGAGCCCTGTCCGTCCTCATACCGTCTGCGACGTGTGCGGCTTCTATGGGGGCCGACAGGTCGTCGAAGTCGAGGAGTAGTGCCAAGCAGCCTCAGGGCCCGGGCGCGACCCTGCGCCGATCGCCCGAAGGGTCAGCGGCCAGACAGTACCGGAGGCACCCGGTGGGGCAGCGGTTCGCCGACCTCGAGCGGCGCTTGGGCGTTGAGCTTGACGACGACGACCTGTTGAAGACGTCGCTGACGCACCGCTCGTACGCTTTCGAGCATGGAGGCCTCGAGACGAACGAGCGGCTCGAGTTCCTCGGCGACGCGGTCCTCGCGCTCGTCGTGACCGACTTCATCTTCCACGAGCTGCCCGACGCGGCCGAGGGGAGGCTCGCGAAGCTGCGGGCGGCGGCAGTGCGGACCTCCGCGCTGGCCGAGGTCGGACGCGAGGTGGGGCTCGGTGCTTTCGTCCGCCTCGGAAGGGGTGAGCGGGCGAGTGGCGGGGCGGACAAGGACTCGATTCTCGCCGACACCTTCGAGGCGGTACTCGGCGCCGTCTACCTTGCGCGCGGCTTCCAAGCTGCCTCCCAGGTTGTGCGGCGGCTGTTCGTCGATCGGCTGCGGGAACTTGCCACCCGCGGTGCAGCCCTCGACTACAAGACGAGCTTGCAGGAGCTCGCGGCGGCGCGGTTCAACTCGTTGCCGGTCTATGACCTGGAGGAGGAGGGCCCGGACCATGCCAAACGGTTCACCGCCATCGTGCGGGTCGGCGGGGACGTCTTCGGCGGCGGCACCGGGCACAGCAAGAAGCTGGCAGAGCAGGCGGCAGCCCGAGAAGCCTACTGGCGGCTCACGAGTGGACAGATCTGATCACAGGATCAGGCGCCCGGCATGGGCGGCGCCTGAGGCCGAGACGAGTCGGATGGCGCCGAGGCCGAGGGCAGAAGCATGCGCCACCGCTCTCCGGACTGCTCGTGTGCCTACCAGGATGCGCCAACCAACTCCGGCTGGTTGAGGCAGGACGGCGGTGAAGGGCCGCAGGCCCGGGTGGGTGGGCAGCTAGAAGGAACGCGAGGAGGAGGCAGAGGGTGCTCGAGCTCCCTGAGGTGGAAGTGTTGCGCAAAGACCTCGAAAAGGAAGTGGTCGGCAAACGGGTCAAAGAAGCCGATGTGAGAAACAGCGCGGTCATCCGACCCTTCCACCGCAGCCGCTCCGACTTCCAGGGGCTCCTCGAAGGGCGCAAGATCGAGGCGGTGCGCCGCAGGGGAACCGTCCTGTTTCTCGACCTCGACGAGGATCTCACGTGGATACTCGAGCCGGGTCCGACGGCTTCGGTGCATCGTGAGACGATGAGTGAATCTGCCGGACCGGATACCGACGTCGTGGTCATCTTCACCACCGGCGGAGCCATTCACGTGACGGATGCCTCCGAAGGCGAGAGCTGCCACATGGGAGTCGTGCCGACGGCCGAAGCACTCGCCGGTGCCGGCGTATCCGAGATGGCGCTCGACCTGTTCGAGGAGAGCCCGACCTGGATTGAATTCGGTGAACGGCTGAACGCGGCCGCGGCACCGCTGAAGTCGTTTCTCATGGATCCGTCGCAGGTGCTGGGCATCGGAACCGTATACAGCGACGAGGCCCTGTTCGAGGCCGGCCTCGCTCATACCCGCATGTCGAACACGCTGTCGACCCAGGAGGTCCGCCGCCTCTACCGGTCGATCCAAGAGGTGCTCCAGGCGGCGATCAAGCAGCGCGGATCAAGCCTGGACGACGCCACCCCCGACGACGCCTTCGACGAGGAGGGCGAACCGGTGGGACACCTGCGGGTGTACGGCCGTGAGGGCCAGCCCTGCCTGCGCTGTCGGAGAACCATTGTGAAGACGGACCTGCCGAACGGCTCAGGTGTGACCTACCACTGCGAGCGGTGCCAGATATGAGTCAGATCGCACGCCACCTCCGAATCCACGGACGGGTTCAAGGCGTCTTCTTCAGAGCGAGCTCCCGCGACCGGGCCCGCCGGGTCGGCGCATCCGGCTGGGTCCGCAACTGCCCCGACGGAACGGTGGAGCTGTGGGTGGAGGGCGACCCGGATGCTGTCAACGAGGTCGAGGAGTGGGTTTGTGATGGCGGACCGAAGGCGGCTCGCGTCGAGCAAGTGGAGGCGACCGACCGCGAGCCGGAAGACTTCGACACCTTCGACGTCCGCAGCTGAGCGCTCCACCGCCTTCGGGCTCGCCGTCCTCCTGGCCGGAGCGCGCTCGTTTTCCAGCTGCCCGCTCGTCACGTGGTACCGCCCCTGACCCCCGCCATCTGTCCTCCTGACCTGGACCGCTGGGAACGCCTCCGGTACGCTTGGGGTTGGCGACCGGTTCCGTACGGCCCGTCTCGGCGAGAACAGTCTGGGCGAGTCTTGGACTAGGTCGACATCAGGCAGCCTGCAGCATCCGCCACAGCTGCGCCAAGGTTTGCGGACCCGAATCTTCGGTCGTGGCGCAAAGACTGTGCGATGGCGAGGTGACGTGGCCGTAGACCAGGTCCGCCATGACCCGGACTGCGCTAGGGAGGACGTTCAGCATGGCAAAGGCGATCGTCGGCACGTACGCAGACCCGCGCACGATCGCGCTCCTCGGAGAGGTTCGTGCCCTGCGCGCGCGCGTGGCCACACTCGAGAAGGCACTCGAGGAGGCAGAACTTGCCTTGGCAGCCCATGAAGGCACCCAGGTCGACGAGGAGCAGGAGACGGAGGTCCGGCCCCTCGACCCCGCCGGGTCCGTCATAGCCTGACCGCCTCACTCTCTTCACGCCCAACCGCCTCCGACGCGTAGTGGCAAAATCTGTCGCGGTCTCGGCAATCTTGTCGCGGTCGGGCAGCCGAGCCCGCTCCGGTTTCCAAGGCCGCGCGCTCCGGTCTCCCACCCGCACCCGTCTCCAGCCGTTGTCCGCCGTTTCACCCTTGTGGTCAGGCGCTTGTGCCCTGCTTCCGCAAAGCGCGCGGTGACCTGAGGTAGCCTTCGAACATCCTTCTTTCCCAGGCTTCGCGGGGGCTGACCCTGCCCATGTGAGCGGCGCTCCGCAGGAGCGACGCGAGGGGAGTCGTCTTGGGTCACCCTAAGAGGGCGACGGTGGTGGTCCTGTGCGGGTCTCAAGCAGCGAAGCGGTAGACCCGCCGGTTGATGAGACGGCCGGCGTAGGTTCATGTTCCTGAAATCGCTCACGGCCCGCGGGTTCAAGTCCTTCGCTGACAAGACCGTGTTTTGTTTCGAGCCGGGTATCACCGCTGTCGTCGGTCCGAACGGTTCGGGCAAGTCGAACCTTGTCGACGCCCTCTCCTGGGTGCTCGGCACCCGTTCCCCGAAGGTGCTGCGCGGCAGCGGGCTCGCTGACGTCATATTCGCCGGCTCGCCCACCCGCCCTGGCTTGGGAAGGGCCGAGGTCGAGATGATGATCGACAACTCGAGCGGCTACCTGGGCAGCGGCGGAGTCGGCGTGGCAGGCAGCGCGCAGGGGTTCTCCGAGGTCCGCATCTCACGCGAGATCCTCTCCACCGGGGAGAACCGCTACGCCATCAACGGCGCCAATTGCCGCCTGCTCGACGTGCACGAGCTGCTGAGCGACACGGGCCTCGGTCGCGAGCTCCACGCGATCGTCTGTCAGGGCCAGCTCGACTCGATCCTCCAGGCGAAGCCCGAGGAACGCCGGGCCCTTGTGGAAGAAGCCGCCGGAATCCTCAAGCACCGCCAGCGCAGGGAACGCGCTCAGCGGAAGCTCGAGCACGTCGCCCTGCACGTGGACAAACTCCGCACTGTGCTGCGCGAGCTACGTCGCCAACTCAAACCCCTCGAACGCCAAGCGGAAGCGGCGAACCGCTCCACGCAGCTCCAAGCGGAACTACGCACGGTGAGGCTTCGACTGGCAGCGCACGACCTCGTCCGACTGCGGAGCGACTGGCAGGAGACCTGTTCCCACGACACGGCGACCGCCGCGCGGCAGGATGCCGCCGAGGCGGCGGTGGTTGCGGCCGAGGGCGACCGTGCTGCGGTCGAGGAGCAATTACGAAGCGACATGCAGCACGTCGAGAGGGCCCGAACCTGTTGTGAGGAGCTGGGTCGCCTGCGCGAGCGGCTGCTCGGCACCACCGGTCTTGCCGCGGTCCGTCGCCGTCACCGTCTCGAGGATCTCGAGCAGACCCTCGCCGGCCGTCCGCCAGATGGGCTGCGAAGCCAGGCCGAGCGCTTCGACGCGGAGCGGTTCGCACGCGAAACGGCTCGTGCCCACGCTCAGGCGGATCTTGCAGCGGCCGCGGCCGCGAGCCACGCCGCTCAGCTGGCCCGGCGTGACCACGAACAGCGGCGTGCGGCTGCCACACGCGAACGCGCCGAGGCACGCGAGCGCTACACACGCTTTGAAGGCCAGGTGCACGCCCACCGCGACATGCTCGCGGCGTCGGAGGCGGAGTCAGCTCGCCTCGAGGTCCAGCTCACAGAGCTCGATGGACGGGTCGGCGAGATTGAGGCCGAGTTGTGGCGCGTGCAGCAGGAGAGCGCCGACCTTGACGAGGCCGAATGGCAGCTCACCGAGGCGCTCGCAAGAGCCGAGCGGGAGGTGGTCGCCGCGGAGGCAGCGTTGGAGGCAGCCAGCGCGCAGGAGCGGGAGATCGAGCAGGCGCGCACCGCCCAGGCGGCCCGCGCCGAGGCGCTTCGCACCGCGACGGCTGACGAGGTCAACGGGGCGGTCAAACTACTCGCGTCCGACCTCGACGGACTGCACGGGCTGCTTGCCGACCACGTGCGCGTCGTTCCTGGCGGCGAAGCAGCCGTCGCCGCTGCGCTGGGCCCATTCGGGGGTGCCATCGTCGCAGACTCGCGTGTGGAGGCGGAACGGGCGGTTACCGAGTTGAGGTTGTCCCAGCCAGTTGGACGTGTCGCCGTGCTGCCCCTCGACCTCGCCCGTCAGCGCGACGTCCCGACGCTGGCGCTACCCGCCCAGCCCGTCGCGACGCTGCTCGTAGCCCTCAACGGGGATCATCGAGTGCTGGATGCCACGCGTCGGGCGCTCGCCGGCATCTACGTCGCAGAAAGCTGGTCCGAAGCGGTCGCGCTCCACGCTGCCCACCCTGGGTGCACGTTCGTGACCAGGGACGGCGACGTCGCCGGCCCATTCGGCTTCGTCGGTGGCCGCACCCCTGAGCTGTCAGCGGTCGTGGCCGCTGCAGCCGCCGAAGAGGCCGAGCGGATGGTGGACGAACTGGGCACGGAGCTGACTGCAGCCCAGGCGGGCGTACTCGCGGCTCGTGAGACCCTCGCTGCCCGACGGGCCGAGCTCGAGCGAGCCACTGTTGCCATCACCACGTCCCACGCCTCCATCACTCGCGCATCCGAGCAGCGAACACGCCTCAACCACGAGCTCACGACAATCGCTGCCCATCGCGCTCTCGTGCGAGCCCAGCGCGACGAGCTTGCTGACACAATCGCCCGGCGCCGCGTCGCCCTCATCGAACTCAAAGCCCAAGAGCCGCCTCAGCCCGAAGACGAGGCTCCCGGCGACGCACGCGATAAGGACGACGAACGCCTCGATGACGACGTCGAGCGCACCCGCACCGCCGAGCTCGAAGCACGCCTCGCGGTCGAACGACTCAACGAGCAGATCCGTCACCTTGACGACGCCGCCTGCGCACTGCGCCATGAGGCCGCGGAGGTGGAGCAGGCGCTCGCCTCGGCCGCCCGCCGCCGCGACGTCCGCCGCGCGCAGCTCCGACTTTGCGAGGACATTGCGGCCCTCTGCACCGAGGCTCTTGCGGCAGCCGAGCGTGCCCTAGGGGAGGCGGAGCGCGACCGGGATCGCTTGGAGCGTGTGCGCAGACGGCGCGAGGAGATTCTCTCCGCGGCTCGAGCCCATCTCGATGCCACCATCGCTGAGCGCGACCAGACGCGAGAGGCCCGCCACGCCAGTGCTCTCCGGCGTGCAGCGGTGCACCACGAGCTCGACGAGCTGGGCCGGCGTGTGCGCGAGGCCTTCGGCCTGTCCGCCGACGAAGTCGTCGACGAGCATCCCGGTGCTCAGGACTACGAACGGGCTAGCCTCGAGACGTCGTCCGAGACGCTGCAACGCAAACTCGATCAGCTCGGTCGGGTCAACCCGCTCGCGCTCGAGGAGTTCCACGCACTCGAAGAGCGCCACGCCTTCCTGTCACGTCAGCTAGACGACCTGCTCGCGAGCAAGCGCGATCTCGAGAAGGTGATCCGGGCCGTGGACGACAAGATCA
>JALYGD010000341.1 GCA_030777265.1 Actinomycetota bacterium
GCTCCGCGAGCCGCGTGAGCATGGGCGTGAGCGACAAGAGCCACCCTTCCAGCGCCCGGAAGTCGCCTCCGGACCAACCCTTCGTGACCACGTCGGCCGGGTCGCGGCCAAGCCCCGAGATGAGCCGCGCGAGCTGTCGTTTCTGTGAGGCCGAAGTGGTCAGCGGGATGATGTAGGTGATCGCGAGCGTAGTGAGGAACAGCCCGGAGCCCGCTGCCAGCCATGTGCAGGTCTTCCACACAGCCCCTGAGGGACGGATATCGCCGATGCCGAGCGTGAAGACCGTGTAGCCGGCGAAGTAGAGGCGTGAGACAGCGTCAACCGGCTGCCCGGTCAAGGTGTCAACGATGGCGCCCGGCGAGGAGGAGAACAGCAGGAACCAGCCGCCGATAATCGCGGCGATCCAGAAGGCCACGACCGACAGCGTGACGACCAACCCGGCGAAGTAGAAGGGCGGCAACCATGTTGGTCTCCTCCGCAACCTGCTCAGAGCGCGCCAGAGCACCCCGGACACGAGGCGGGTGACGGGTCCACCGCGCCGGCTGATCCGAATGGTCGTGGTGATCGCGTCACCCAACGCCAGCGCCAGAAGCCCTACGCCAAACACCGCGAGCACGGCGCCCATTTGGCCTCCATCGTCGCCGTCTTAGGCGACCTAAGACGGCTCCTCTCGCGTCGCTCCCAGCGGCGCGCCGCTCATGGGCCATCCTCTCGTCGACAAGGCTGGCAGTGCCGGCTCACACCTGAAGGTCTTCACCGTCGTAGCCCCATCGCGCCATCAGCACCTGTCCGAGCGAACGGGCGACGAGCGCCATGCGCGCTCACAGTCCTGTCGCAACCGCCTCCGTCGCGGTCTTGACCGATGGGCCTGACGCGCACCAGACGATGATCGTGGAAGGGTGGCGATCGCGTCCCGATCAGCCCATTGACCAGCCCAAACCTGCGTCCCTAGGTTCGCGGCGAAGCGACTTGGAAACGGGGTTGAGCCATGGGAGACATGTCAGGCCAGGTGGCGCTCGTCACCGGTGGTTCGCGCGGGATCGGCCGGGCCATCTGCCAGCAGTTCATCGCGCGGGGACTGCGCGTGGCAGCCGGCTACTCGAAGAGCAAGGACGCGGCGCAGGAGCTTGCCGACCAGCATCCCGACGCCGAGGTGACGATCCACCAGGGCAACATCGCCAACCATGAGGACTCCGAGCGGGTCGTGAACGAGGTCATCGAGGCTCACGGCAGGCTCGACGTGCTCGTGAACAACGCTGGGATGAACATCGACAAGCCGGTCAGCAAGCTGTCGCCGGAGGATTGGGCCCGAGTGATAGACGTCAACCTCAACGGCACCTTCTACATCTCCCGCAACGTACTGCCCCAGATGCGGGAGCAAGGCTCCGGGCGCATCGTCAACATCAGCTCGGTCATCGGCGAGATGGGCAACATCGGGCAGGCGAACTACGCGGCGGCAAAAGCCGGACTGTTTGGCCTTACCTACACGCTGGCGAAGGAATGCGCCGGTGAGGGCATCACCGTCAATGTCGTCTCGCCAGGGTTCATCGACACAGACATGGTCGCGAACATCCCCGAGGAGATGCTCGAGAATAAGATCCTTCCGCAGATCCCGATAGGCCGACTCGGTCAGCCCGAGGAGGTTGCCCGCGTCGTCGAGTTCCTCGCCGATCCTGACTCCTCCTACATCACGGGTTCCGTCTACCAGGTCAATGGGGGCCTCTACATGTGAGGTCAGCTCGTTCTGACCAGCGAGGGGGAACTGCTCCGGTCGCCCGGTCGCGAGGAGCGCAGCTGGGGCGGGCCACTCCCTGGATTGCTCTTTGTGCAGCTGCCGTGCTCGCCGCGGACGTCGCGGTCATCGACGCCAGGCGGTCCGCCGGCGTCCCTCCGGTGCCAGGAACAGATCAGAGCCAGGAGTTACAAGCCCCCCAGGCCACCGGGCCGCCACTCCTGCCCCGTGGTGTGCCGATGGCAGCACGGCTGCCGTACGCGCAGCACGATCGGCTCGAGGCCTACCGGGGTGTTGGAGCCTGGGTGGATGTGTTCGACTACGCGCCCGCTTTTCAGAAGCGGGGCGAGCCGGCGCCTGTCAGCCCTGAGTCGATCCCTGCGATGGCCGCCGCCGGTGTTCGTACTCTGTACATCCAGGCCGGCCGCGACGACCCGCGTTCTCCCGGCGACCTCGCGCACGCGCAACTCTTCGGGGCCTTCATCCAGCGCGCGCACGCTCATAGCATGCGTGTTGTCGGCTGGTACCTCCCGACCTTCATCAGCCCCGAGCGCGACCTCCGCCGCCTCATGGCTATTCACCATTTCCGCGTTGGCGAGCAGCGCGTTGACGGGCTCGCCGTCGACATCGAGTGGCTCCAGGCAGTTCCGAACGTTGCCGAGCGGAACCGCCGCGTCGTAGACCTCTCGAACCGCCTGCGCGCGGCCGTGGGCGGGGAGGCTCTCGGTGCCATCGTCCTGCCACCGGTCGACACCGAGGTCATCAACCCGCGGTTGTGGCCGAGCTTTCCATGGCGGGAGCTCCGCGATGTCTACGACGTCTGGTTGCCGATGTCGTATTGGACGAACCGGAGCGCCGGCTGGCGCGATGCTGGCCGCTACACGGGCGAAAACATCCGGCGCCTCAAGGCCCACCTCGGTTCTGGCGTACCCATCCACGCCGTCGGAGGGATCGGTGACCTCGCCACCTCGGACGACTACCGCGCCTTCGCCGTGGCGGCCCGGCAAGGAGAAACCATCGGCGTATCCATCTACGATTGGGACACCGCGCAGGCAACCGCCTGGCAGGTGCTGGGCGCGAGCGCTGAGAATGGTGCCTAGCTATAGCTAGCGTTAGGCGTCAGCAGAAAGTGCCGATTCAGCCGAGACGGCGGTCGGCGGCCTGGGATCAGGCCGGCCTGTTGGTCTCGTTGGGTTTTGTCGCGGTGGTGAGGGCGGCAGCAGGCTTTGAGTTGTGGTAAGCGGTGGGGCCGTGGTGGACGAGGGGGTCCACATGATCCCATTCGAGGCCGTGACGTCGTCCGCAGCGTTCCTCCACACAGCAGGCGCCATCGACGTCCGGGGGTGGACCCAGCTCAAGGGCGGTGCGGACTTCGGCGGGGATGTGGCGCCCGAAGTGCTTGACCTTGCTGATCTCGCAGCCGTCAACCAGCACGCCTTTGAGGAAGGCGTCTGAGGCGATGCGGCGGGCCACGGCGACCGGCAGGGGGCCGACGCCGGGAACGTGGCAACGTTCGCCGTATCGGGTGTGCCCGCGGCGCAGGGCGACTAGGTCGACCACGACCACGATGTCGGCCCGCGACCGGCCCACGCCGTGCCGGCTGCCCCTGCGATGCTTTCCATCATTGGATCATACGTTCGAGGTGGGCCTCCGAGGTGCTGTGGTAAGGCGCGCTTGTGGATCCGGTTCCCGTGCGCGGAAGCGACTCGCCCCCCACCGCCACGCAGGTTGGATGTTGGCCAACCTAGAGCTGGATGCTGTGCCAGGGTGTCGCGGGGGCTGGTGAGGGCTGCGGTGACGGCTCGTTAGTTGTCGCCTTGCGCGGGGCAGTGCGACAGCTGCCGCCCGCGGTCTTCACCGGGGCTCCACACCGGCGACAGGAAGCCCCGCTTCGAGCGCCGTCACTGACAGGGTGGCACCGTTCTTGCCCGGAGTGGGCCATGACCTGCTGGAGCCCCAACGCCCCAGTGCCCGGTTGTGCCGACAGGAACGCGAACCCGGAGGCGTGCATTGCCACCTCGAAGGCTCCTAGGCGATCCCTTCCGCGGGTACCGAGGAGGCTACTGCGCTGTATCCGCGTTGCCACCGTGAATCCTCCGGTGTCCTCGGGCTGGCAGGGCAGAGATCAGTGGCGCATGCTACGGCTGAGGACGCTTTCCGTAACGCTGCACTGGCCCGCTCATTCCGAGCGAGAAAGCGTGGACCATCGGCGCAACAGGCTGTTCCGAGTCGCACGGCGTGAGGCGAGAATGAGCTCTGCGGGAAGTCCTCAACCGTATCGGCCGGTACCGGGCGCGCAGCGGATCGGCTGTAGGTGGCTGTGAGCGAGGAGACATCATGAGCGACCCGGAAGCCGAGGCTGCGGCTGCTGCGTACGAAAGGGCTCTGCGCGAGGCTGCCGTCCCTCGCCGGTGCACCCGCTGTTGGATCGTCTCTCGCGAAGACACCTGCTGGGTCTGTGGAGAGACTACCGAGGTCGGCGGCTTCACCCTCGCCGAACAAGGTCGCGCTCAACCCGCACCCGCTACCGAGGTCGAGCGGCTGCGGGAGATCATCCGACAGTACCGCGCGAAGATCCCGCGGCGGCGCTGGTGGCCCCCCAACGAACGCCTACGCTCCGCCATGCAGGCCGAGGAGGACAGCGATGAGTGACGGGCGGAAGGGGAAGGACCAGGTCGTGATAGTCGGGGCGGGCTTCGCGGGACTCGAGGCGGCCCGCGCGCTCGCCGGCAGGCCCGTGCAGGTGACGCTCGTCGACCGGCACAACTACCATCTCTTCCAGCCCCTCCTCTATCAGGTCGCAACCGCTGGTCTCGATGCTCAGGACATCGCCCATTCTGTCCGCGGCATCTTCCAGGACGCATCGAACGTCAGTGCCCGCATGGCACATGCGCGCGCTGTGGACTGGGAGGGTCACAGACTCCTTGTCGACGTCGGTGACCCCCTCGAGTTCGACTACCTCGTCCTGGCGGCCGGCGCGACGACCACGACCTTCGGCATCGACGGCGTCCGGGAGCACACCTATCCACTGAAGACTCTCAAGGACGCGGTGCGGCTCCGCGACCACATCCTGCGCCAGTTCGAGCGCGTGGACACGGGCCCCTCACTGGTCGAAGAAGGGGCGCTCACCTTCGTCGTGGTCGGCGCAGGGCCGACCGGCGTCGAGCTGTGCGGAGCACTTGTCGAGCTGTTCGACCATGTTCTGTCGCTCGATTTTCGCAGCGACCTCAAGGACGCCCGCGTCGTGCTCATCGAGGCCCTCCCGCAGGTGCTCCAGTCCTATTCGGCGAAGTCGCAGGAGTACGCCCGCCGCGTGCTGGAGGAACGGGGCGTCGAGCTCATGCTCGACACCCCTTGAAGGAAGTCGGCGACGGCTACGTGCTGCTCGATGACGGCAGTGAGATCCGCACCGGAACGGTCGTGTGGGCAGCTGGTGTGCGTGCGCAGACGATTGCCGACGAGCTCGGCCTCGAGCAGACGGAAGCCGGACGGATCGTGGTCGAACCGGACCTGTCGGTCCCCGGCCACCCGGACGTCTTCGTGATCGGGGACATGGCCGGCGCCCGCGATTCCAAAGGTGAGCTCTACCCGCAGCTGGCTCCGGTCGCGCAACAGCAGGCCCGTCACGTGGCGAGGCAGATCGGGCTGCGACGCCGAGGTGAGCCGACGGAACCATTCTCCTTCACCGACAAGGGGATCATGGCGACCATCGGACGCAGCGCCGCGGTCGCCGAGCTGCCACCAGGGATCCGCCTGCGGGGGCGGGCGGCCTGGCTCACATGGCTCGGGGCACACCTGCTGTTCCTGGTCGGCTATCGCAACCGTGCGAGGGTGCTCTTCGACTGGGTCTACAACCACCTCACGCGCGACCGGGCCTCGCGGCTCATCGTCGGCTGGGAGGAAGGACCGCGCTACACGGCAGGTGAGGACCTGGATCTCGCCCGCGGCACCGAGGAGCCGTCTCAGGTCTCCTGAGACGGCGAGGGTGGTGGTCCGGTGAATGAGCGTCGCATCGCGCTGAACCGGATTTCGCTTTACGCGGCTGAGGAGGGCGTGGGCTTTCCGGTGCTGCTGCTTCACGGCTTTCCCGACTCCTCGCGGCTGTGGCGGGAGCAGGTCCCGGCTCTGACCGAGGCCGGCTTCCGGGTGATCGCGCCAGACCTGCGCGGCTTTGGTCGCTCGGACAAGCCGAGCAAGGTGGCGGACTACAGGATGCCGACGATCGTCTCCGACCTGGAGGGGGTGCTCGACGCTCTCGGCGTCGAGCGTGCGCACCTCGTTGGGCATGATTGGGGTGCGGTAGCGGCCTGGGCCTTTGCTGGTCACAAGCCCAAGCGGACGTCCCGGCTGGTCGCGGTCTCTGTCGGGCACCCGCGGAGCTTCGTCAGGGCGCTGCCCCAGCAGCTGGTGCGTTCCCTGTACACGGCGTTCTTTCGCATTCCCGTGCTGTCGGAGGCCGCACTGTTGGCCAACGACTTCAAGGCGCTGCGAGCGGTGGTGCCTGCGAGCGAGGTCGACAGATACGTCGAGGACCTGTCCCGCCCGGGCGCGCTCACCGCAGGGTTGAACTGGTACCGCGCCAACGGCAGTCCCTGGCAGTTCGCGAGCGCGAGGAACTATCCCGACGTGCACGTCCCGACGATGGGCATCTGGCCGGCGGAGGACCGGTGGCTGGGCGAGAAGCAGATGATCGGCTCCGAGAGGTGCTGCAAGGCGGGATGGCGCTACGAGCGGATCGAGGCAGGACACTGGGTACCGCTCACGCACCCGGAACTGCTGAACCGGCCGCTGCTCCAGTTCCTCGCCGCCTAATGCGCGCCTGAGGACGCCCACCGCGTCTCGACTCGTCACACAGTAGCTCCCGACCCCATGGCAGCGGCTCGTTCTGCTCGACAGGCCCGGGAGACGAGCGCACGACCACGATCGGCGCCGAGAAACGATTCAACTCACTGCTGGGGGCCACGTGGCATCGCGACGGAAGGGGATGGGGACGTCAATGCGACAGGGTGACCGAGACACCGCGATGGTCGCTGGCGGTGCTGGTGGTGGCGCGGAAATCGCTGGCGCGCAGGTCCGGCGAATACCAGATGTAGTCGATGCGGTTGTTGGGGTTGTCGGTTGTGCTGGTGAGTTCGTCGTCGTGCGACCCGCCTCCCGCTTGCCAGGCGTCCACCAGGCCGGCTAGGCGTAGCCGGGCGATGGACGGGGAGGCGGGCGGGGCGTTGAGGTCCCCCATGATCACGGTCGCCGGCGCCCGATCCCAAGCCTCCAGCAGCTCGGGGACCTGGACCAGGCGGAGGCGCTCGCCTTCGGGGCCGGAGGCCGCGTGCAAGTGGGTGTCGATCACCCGCAGGGTTTGTCCGGCACCGAGGTCGATGCGGGCCCAGAGGTAACTGCGTTTCAGCGGCGCGCCCCCGCTGGGCAGGGGCACCACGCGGCTGGCGGTGATGGGGTGGCGGCTGAGGATAGCGTTGCCCCACAGCGGGTCCGAGGCGGGTCCGAAGGCGACGTGGGGCATGTGCAGCCGGCGGGCCATCCAGGCGAGCATGTCGCTGGCACCGTTGATGTACCAGCCGCGGCTGACCTCCTGAAGGCCGACCACGTCCGCACCACTGGTCTCGATGTCGCGGGCGAGGCTCTCCAAATCGGACCAGCCGGACACGTCAAAACCGAAATGCAGGTTGTAGGTCATCACCCGGACAGGGAATCCGTCAGGTGCGACGGGTTGTGCCGGTGGTGTGAGGACCGCGAACGCTGCGGGCGCGGCCAGCAGCACGACGCCGAATGTGGCCAAGGGCCACATCCTGGCCGGGGGTCGCTCGGTCACGATGGGACTGCCGCGCTGGGCGGCAACACCGGCGACAGCGAGCGCGGCGGCGGCCACGAGGAACAGCGTCTGATTGTCGTAGGGCAGGACAACGTCGTAGACGGCGTAGTAGAGGAACAGCAGGGCGAAGAACCCGACCATGCCCAGCGTCCAGGCGGTTGCGAGTGCACTCGGCCTCACCCGGCGATCCCGGGGGGCGGCTGCGCGTAGGCAGATCCCGACAACCAGCACCGCGGCCGTTACCTGCCCGACCAGCAGCGACACCGTGGCGAGCCGCCGTGACAGCAGCGCGGCAAGCAGCAGCCCAGCAGCTGCGGCGATGTTGAGCGCCCACCCGCCCGGCGAACCCGGGGCGAGGTCGACCTCTCGGGGGGCCGCTACCACCACCGCGGCCGCGATCGAAGCCGCGTTCGCCGCCATGACCAGCGCGAACGCCACGGGCGGCGAGTGGCGGCCGAAGACCGTCTGCCAGGCGATGTTCTGCCAGGCCAGGGCGAACAGGAACAGCGCCGGCCCGAGGCCGGCCAGAGGGGCCGCTGCAGCCGCCCGGGCCGTGGGGGCCGGGTCGGTCCTGGCTGCCACTCTCCGAAGGGCCGCGAGCTGGACGCCCGCCAGCATGGCCGCCATCGCGATGGTGCCAGCGTTGATCTGCCAGGCGTAGTCCCAGGTTCCCCACAGCCCGAACAGCGCCGTATCCAGCGCGAGCCCGGCCAGCAGCGCCGGGCCGAGCCCGGGACGGGCCGTAGGCCCGGGCGGGTGGGCCAGGCCGGGACGGGCCGTAGGCCCGGGCGGGTGGGCCGGGCCGGGACGGTCAACCGATGCCAGGCTCAGGTAAACCGGTACGAACCAGAGGAAACACACCACGCCCAGCGGGGCCAGCAGCCAGCGGGCCAGCGCGTCGGGAACCAGTTGGAGGACCAGACGCACCAGGGCGGTCCCGCCGGCGGCCACCCACAGCGAGCCGCGCAGTCCGAGCGTCCGGACGAGGAGGGGAGCGAGCAGCCCGAGCAGGGGCACGCCGAGCCCGAACAGGCCCAGTCCGGCCAGGGGCACGCCGAGTCGTTCGCGCTGCACGCTGATCATGGTCGAGGCCATGAGACGCAACAGCTGGGACCCGAACGTGGCGGTGAGCGTCGGCACGGCCAGCGCGGCGAGCGCCTGCCACCCCTCCGGGGCGCACCCGGACGCTGGCCCGCCCTCGCAGCGTCCCATCAGGTACCTGAATGCCGCTCTCGTGGCGCGACTCAGGCGGAGCGCCGTCGCTCGCCGCTGCGCTTGCTCCTCAGACGCGCATAGATCGCGCGCGGTACGCGGGCCAGCCGCATCGTTCGCGTGGCATAGACCGCCCTGAGTTCCGCCTCCGCCTGCGTGAGCCGCTCCCGCACCTCGCCCTCGCGCTCCAGCAGTTGAGACAGCTCGCCCTCGAGGTCCTCTACCTGCCGCGCCCGCTCCGCGACCTCGCGCTCGAGTGACACGATCCGCAGGCGCTGTGCTTCCTCGCGCTCGCGCAGCTCGTGGATCGCGGTGTCCGCGTCGGCGGGAACGGCCTTGAGCACGAACTGGTACGTCGTCGACTCCGGGTCGCGTCGGATCTGCTCGACGACGGCCGCGTCGAATTCCTCTGGGCGCACTCCGAGCTCGGTTTCGAACAGTTCGGTGCTCGTCCGGCGCATCTCCACCGAGGCAAACCCGGCCTCCCACAGCATCCGCTCCACGCCCTCCCATGTGAAGAAGCGGAGGTGCGTCTCGTCGAGGAGCCCGAGCGGACGGTAGTCCCACCTGCCTTGGAGGAGCGCGAGCCGCACGTCCCCATGCGCGATGTTGGGGATCGAGATCACGACGAAACCGCCTGCAGCAAGCAGGTCGCGGGTCTGGCGGAGCACCGGCACAGGGTTACGCAGGTGCTCGAGCACGTCGCCGAAGACGACGACATCAAAGGACTCCGGCCCGAACTCGGCGACAAGGTCAAGGGTCTCGATGTCGCCGATCACGAGGCGGTCGAGAT
>JALYGD010000342.1 GCA_030777265.1 Actinomycetota bacterium
CGGCGCATCTGCCGTGCCACCCGGGCCTGTGCATGCTGCGCCAACCAGAAGCGCAGACAACAGGAGAGCCACGAGGCGACGCAAACTGTTCCTCCCGGAAGGCCTCTTGATCCTAGGCACCCCGACCGACCGCGAGGCTGCCACCCTCGGGCGAGTGGTGGGCGACACTTGGGCGACACAAGGGCGACAGAGCGCGATAGAGCGCACGAACGTGCTGTAGAGCGTTTGCGCTGGTCAGACGTCAACTACGACGCGTCCGCGCAGGTCAGCGAGGTGCCCAGGACAGGACTGCAAATCCCCTATACGCGGGTTCGATTCCCGCCCCCGCCTCTCACCATAACCCCCTCTGACCAGGAATTTCTCGGTCGCGGGGGTTCTGTCGTCTCAGGCTGAGTCACGTCGGCGCCAACATTCCGCCAACATCAGGTCTCGGCAAAACCGAGCAGCCGCTGCCACGCCTGGGCCGCGGCGTGGTCCGCCTCTTCGTCGGGGTGGACGTACATGTCCATCGTGACGCTGATGCGAGCATGACCGAGCCGGCGGGATACGACCTCGACGGGGACGCCGGCCCTCAGCATGAGCGTCGCGTGGCCGTGGCGCAGGTCGTGTAGCCGGACGGGTCGCAGACGCGCGGTGATGGTTAGGCGACGAAACTCCCTACTGATCCAGTCGGGGTCAAGTTCGGATCCGTCCTGTCGGCAGAAGACAAGGTCGCGGTCCTGCCATGCCTCTCCTGCTGCCAGCCGCTCCTGGGCCTGGCGTCGGCGATGCGCCCTCATTGCGGCGATCACAACCTCGTCCAGCGCGACGTCACGGAGGGCATCCTTTGTCTTGGGTGTCTGTATAACGAACCGCCGGTCGGCCACGGTGAGGTTGCGCTCGACGCGCAGCCGACGACTTGTGAGATCGAAGTCGCTCCACCGCAAGGCGAGTGCCTCACCTCGGCGGAGTCCGGTGTGGATGTAGATGACCCAGAGCGCTTCCAATCGGTTTCCGTGTACCGACTGGAGGAAGGCACGGACTTCCTCGACCGACCACGGAGCTTGCGGCACGCCACGTGGTGTGTGGTCGACGTGTGCCTTCCCTGGCACACGCGCGTGAGTGGCGGGATTCGTAGCCAGCAGTCCACGACGGACCGCATCGGCGAGGGCCGCGCGCAACAGGACTCGACTATACGTGACCGTGCGTACTGACAACGGTCGTCGACCTCCGCCGCCAGATCGAAGCAATTCTCTGAGAGCGTCCTCAATCATCACGACGTTCAGGTCCTGGAGGTGGACGGCTCCGAGCTTCGGGATGAGGTAGCTCTCGATCTTCGACTGATACGACGCGGCCGTGGAGGGCTTGAGGTCGTCCTCTGCCTTGCGCTGCAGCCAATCGCGGAGGAATTCACGGACGGTGACATCCTCGGGCTTCACGTAGCCGCCGGTTTTGAGGGTCGCGATTACGATCGCGAGCGCCTCCTCCGCTTCGGCCCTGGTACGGAAGCCTCGCTTCTCACGCTGGCGCCGCTTGCCGGTAACGGGGTCCGGGCCCTCGTCGTAGACGATGCTCCAGGTGGACCAGCGCTTTCGGACGTGGCCTCTCAAGTTCCCGCCTCGGTCACCTGACTCATGCGGTTCTCGTCTCGCACGCCAAGCACCTGCAGCAGCTTTCCCTGCGCACGATCAGCCGACGCCCGATACGAACGACAGGCAAGTCTCCAGTCGACGCGGCCCGATAGGCGCTCTGTCGACTGATGCCCAGTAGTTCCCCAGCCTCTTCGACTATGAGGGTCAACGAAAGGCCCTGAACGTCCATCTTCACTCCTGTTCCACGATTCTCTTAGGAAGCGCTCTAAGTCCTTCACTGCTGTGAGGTGCGCCCGGCGAGTGTGTTGTGACTGATCGTCCCCCCCAAGTCGGCGTGGCGTCTGCAGGGCCTTCGTTTCCAGGCTTTCGCGGAGGAACTCTTCCTTCCTCCTGGACCTTTCTTGGTGCGAAAAGATTGGCTCCCGGGATGACGTTTTGGCTCTCTGCGACGTGTGAGGCGGGTGACGAGGAGGAGCGGCATCGGCGCCTGTGGATGGGGGCGACGGAGCAAGGGGGGCGAAACGATCTCGATTCGGTGAAAGGTCATAGCTGGCTGTTGTGTGAGGTCTGTGAAAGGCGGGCGTCGGAGCGTCCCTCACGCGACCGTGCCTTGTCAGGGCATGAAGGGCCACCTACCCGTCACCGGGGTTTCGGCAGCTCGAGTAGGGGGGACGCCGGTCCAGTTGCTCCAACTCGTACACGGGCCAAGGCCTGAGCGTCCTGTAAAGGAGTGGCGTGAGCTCATGCCGCAGCCGCCAGCCGCGCTTGGTGGTCGGTCCGCCGGCGCGCACCGTCGGACCCTCGGAGTAGTCGTAGGTGACCCGCCACCGCTGCTGGCCCGTCCTGGTCTGGTAGCGGGTGACGCCTGGATCCGGCTTCTGTGCCATGTCAGTCCTCCTGCTTGCTCATGACCCGCCTCCACTTGCAGCTTCTGTTCGACCCCGATATTCCAGCGTCGCTTCTTCCCGCCCCCGTGGTTCCGGGCGACCTACCGAGAGGTGTGGAATCTCATCGGCTGAGGGGGATCTCGAGACCGCGGCTACGCCCGCGTGTCAGTTCGCGGTTTAGCTCGCGTCGGTGGCGGGCGATCGCGATGCCGGCCCAGCGATGGTCGTCCCTCTGGAGTGGGTCGGCTGGTTCGGGGCCGAGCGGTCGGTCGGGCTCGGTGACGCCCCAGCGCAGCCGGTACTGCTCGACCGCGAGCGCGGCCTTGTCCCACCCCTCACGGCGGTGGGGCTCTTCTGGTGGTGTGCCGAGCGTCGTCGTGAGGTAGGCGGGGCAGTCGCGTTTGAACCGAGCGAGGCGGCGAGAGGCCGTCCAGTACAGTTTGGTGGTCAGCCGCCTGTAGTGGTCCCTGAGGTTGCCGATCTCGTGCTCGGTCGGCAGGGACGCGAGTTCGGCATCGACCTGACGCAGCTGCGTGTCGATGTTATCCAGGGAGGTCGAGCGGGTCTCATGGTCGTCTTGGAGGCGGGCCCGCTCGTGCCGGTTGCGCCAGCGTCGGAGGCCGCTGCGCTGGCTGTCGAGCTGCCGGGCGGTTGTGGCCAGCTGGTCATGGATGTGTTCGCGGTCCTCGAGCAGGGCGCCGCGCCGCTCGGCGAGCCGCTGCTGGCGGGCGATGTCCGGTGCGAGCAGCTGGGCGTGGAGCTCCCGCCACTGGGCGCCCTGCTCGAAGATCTCGTCGGAGACGGGCTTGTTGCGCGTGCGAGCGCTGTAGTCGCGCGGCGAGACTGGTGATCTGGTCGACCGGGGGTTGGGGGGCGTGCTGGTGGAGCTCGTCGTCGCCGACACCGGCGCAGACGTAGAGGCGGTTGGTGTGGCGGCCGCGGGACATCGCGACGTAGCCCCATTCGCGGTACAGCTCGGGGGAGCCGAGCACGAAGGTGTGGTCCACCGTCAAGCCTTGGGCCTTGTGACCGGTGACGGCGTAGCCGTGGGCGACGTGCCCGGCTTCGAGGTAGCGGGCTGGGAGGATCAGGTGCCGGCCGTCGTCGGTGGTCACGGCGAGCGCTTGGTTGTCGGAATCGACGGTGGTGATGGTGGCGCGGGTGCCGTTGACCGCGCCGAGCCGCCGATCGTTGCGCAGGCACACGACCCGGTCGCCGGCCTGGAACCGCTGCCCGTCGAGGTGGAGGGTGGGTCCGGTGAGGTGGCCGGCGGCGAGCAGTCGGGTGCGGGCGCGGGTGTTGAGGTCGTCGACGTAGGCCTGGCGCAGCGCCACCATGACCGCGCTTGTGGCGCCGAGCTGGTCGTAGGTGTGCCACCAGTCGGCCACGAGCTGTTCGCGGAGGGCTTCGGCGGTGTCGGCGGTGACGATGCGGCCGTGGGCCTGGTAGGCGGTGATGGCCTGTGCGGGGTCGCCGTGGCGGAGCTTGTCGAGCGCGGCTACCTCCCATGAGTGGGTCTGACGGCGGTTTTGGACCAGCTCGATGGAGGGCAGGTGGGTGGTCAGGGCGCGGAACAACCCACCGGCGTCGATCTCGGGCAGCTGGTGGGGGTCGCCGACCAGCACCACTTTCACCTGCTGGGTTTCGGCGTGGTGGAGCAGGCGGGCGAGCTGGCGGGTGCCGACCATCCCGGCCTCGTCGACAACGAGCACGGATCCGGGTGCCAGCGGTGAGCCAGACCGACCGTCTTCGACCTGGGAGAGCAGGCGGGCGAGGGTAGTCGCGGGGATGCCGGTGGCGTCCTGCAGTTCGAGCGCTGCCCGTGCGGCCAGGGCGACACCGGTGACGGGGATGCCGGTGCGTCGCCATGCGTCGCGGGCGACTGCGAGCGCGAAGGTCTTGCCGGTGCCGGCCTTGCCGACCACAACCTCTACACCGTGCCCGGAGGAAGTGAGCTGGCGGACCATGGTGGCCTGCTCGTCGCTGAGCGACCCACGTGTCGCGATGGCTGCATCGACCAGGGCCGCTGGGAGCACGGCGGCCCCCTCGTTTCTGCGGTCGAGCGCCGAGTTGACGGCCTGCTGCTCGAGCAGCAGCAGCCCGCGCGTGGTCAGCCGCGTCTCGTCCTCTGCAGCAATCCTGGCAGACGTGCGGTCAGGGGCGACAGATCCGACCGCAGCGAGGCGTTCACGCCACGGGCCGAGCGCGACCAGGTGATCGCTGCCGCGTTCCAGGACAGCGTTGGCCAGCTCCTCCACGCGTTGCACCGGGGCGCCGTCCGGTAGCCGCTCAGCCACCGCCTGGAGCACGTCGCGGCGGGCAAACGTGGAGGATCGTTCAGTCAGCCCTTCACGACCCACGAGCTCGTCGACCAAGGCGGCCATGTCGGGTCCTCTGGCAGCGTGGCGGTGCAGCAGGTGGTCGAGCTCGGCGCGGTCGAAACCCACCAGCTCCGCTCGAGCAGCCCACGCGCGGCGCAGGTCGGCCTCCGACGCCTGGCCCTCCTTGACTGCGCGGGTCTCCAAGGTCGCCACCTGCGCGGCCTTGGCGGAGGTCTCGCCGAGCTCGTCGAGACGTTGGAGGATCGCCTGGCGACGGCGCGAGAATGCGTCGATCAGCGACCGTGGCACCCCGGCCAGGTCGGCGTAGCCGTTGGTCATCGGCTCCCACGTCACCCCCAAGCGGCTGGTCAGCTCGTGGCGTAGGTGGGCCTGGTAGAGAAACCCGGCGGTCTTGGCATACAGGAACAGCCGCCGCGACTCGAGCGTGCGCCACACCCCGTCGTCGGCGGTACGGACGAGGTTGGCGACCAGCACGTGGGTGTGCAGCAGCGGGTCTCCGGCACGGGAGGTGCGGTGACGGAAGGCAGCCGCGATCACCCCGTCCACCTCGACACGCTCGGTCCCCCCCGCTCCGCGGCGAGTGCGTGCCGCCTCCCGTTCGATGAAGCTCATGGCCGCGTCGACCGCGGCGTCGTGCGCCTCACGGACCTCGGCGGCCACCGCCCCGTCCCCCAGCGCCCACAGCAAGGAGACCGACTTGGGAGCGCGGAAGGTCAGATCGAAGCCGGGCACCTTGCGGGCAGGATGCCCATCCAATCGAGCACCCGTGTTCGGGTCAGCGCCGGCCAGCACGTGGCGCAGCTGTTCGGCCTCGACCCGCCCCTCCAGGCCGAACGCCTCGGCTCCGCGACCGAGCCAGCGGCCGGGCGCCTCACCGCGGGCCAGGTAGTAGTCCTCCACGCCCGCGGCGACCACCGAGAGGTAGTAGCCGTCGGAACCGGGGGCCATCCGCCCGATGTTCAGCACGGCTCGCCCGCCGGGCCCCACTGCCCCAGTGACAGTCTGTGTTCGCCTTTCATAGGCGTGAGGATGCTGGCAGAACTGCCCTATGGCGAGCAGCAAATATCGCTTCTACGGCAGTTTAGAGCCTGAAATCGGCAGTTTCCGTACGGCTGGGTGTCGCGCTATTTCGGCCTGAGTCAGACGGTGTTAGCGAGTGCCATCCCCTTCGGTCCACATTGTTTCGAGGGGTTGAGCGGCCGGCGCACGGTCCTGACATGGAGCGTCACACTTGCAGGACTTCCGCGGCAATTCCCTGGGTGAATCGCCGATCCGGAGCAACAATGGCTGACCCTGACCAACCTGCGACCATGACCGTCGAACAGGCCGGCCAACTACTCGGCATCAGCCGCCGCTCCGCCTACCGCGCTGCAGCCGCCGGGGACATCCCCACCATCCGTCTCGGCCGCCGCATCCTCGTGCCCACCGCTCGACTCCACCGGCTACTCGGCATCGACCCGGCCACCGCCGTCACGACCGCCGACACAGATGGAGCCGTCGGTCGATCGCCAACTCCAGCTGGTCTCGACGTGTCTGGGCCCTCCGGGAAGGCATGACCGTGGGCCAGACGACCTACTACGTCGTGTCCTGGGTCGACCACCAACGCCGCGACCGGGGTCGCAGGCCGCGGACCCGGGAGTACGGCACCGCCAACTCCAAGCAGGCCGCGATCCGACTCGCCGAACGGATCCTGCCACCCCGACGCCGAGTACATCATCACGACCCTGCACCGAACCGTGCACCACGGCCACACGCCCCGCACCGAACCCCCCGCAATCAACAGAACTCGATAGCTCCCAGCCGGCGGACCCGACGCTGGGATCGGCTAGCACGCTGGCGCGCCGCTCGGCGAGTTGCACGTTCGAGACACTGGAGTCCGCCCCGGAACCAGAGACTTTGTGGTAGCTAGATTCTTGGCCAAAGATAATGGTAGTGCCACTACCGGTTGGCTGGAAGCCGGATGGTCTGAGGTTGGCCAGCTAAACGACAACAGGCAACACGTTTACACTTATGATACCAGCATGGGGTGGCAGTGGTACGATCAGTACCCTATCGGGGAGGGCTCTTTCATCTGGATTGCAGTCACGAATGAGCCCGAGTGAACGGCATATATTTGGTGGAACAACGCGTGGAACACGCTGGTCACGCAGCCGCTGCCGTTCGCGTTAGATGCCCTTATTGAAGAGTATGTGGAAGTGCACGTGGATCCGGACCATCCAGTAGTAACCCACCCATCCTTGCCTTACTCCCATATCGAAAACATTCGAGTCGCTCCGGACGGATGGGTTCTTTGGACCTCGCCGCCAATTGACACTTTTGAAGGTGGTGACTTCCTTCCTTACTGCCTAGTCTGGGACGTGAGGTACTACGACTTCCACGCTTGGAAGTGCCAATGAGGTATTCCGCGAACAAGAGACTGCTGTGAGGAAGGTAGCGATCGGCGTCCTGGCCTTGGCCCTAGGCGTAGTCGCAACCTGGGTGGCATGGGCTTCCCTGATGCGTGAAGGGCCGCAGCTAGAAGTAAGGTCAACACCGCTGACTAACGAGGTGGGGGCAACGCTTCCGCCGTGCGAGGGTGGACCCGACCGCAGCACCAGCTCACCAACCGCCCCACCGCCAGTCGCCGGGCAGGGGGAGGAGACCTGCTACAGCGGGGGACCCACGAGAACCCTCCCAGGTTCCGTCGACAAGCAACCGGTGGACCCGCGTTCGGAAAGAGGGATTTGTGTCTACGATGGTAAAGTGCGGGATTGTCCACACGTTTCGCAGCGGTAAGAGCCGAGGGCGATGTTCGATCCGCCTGTGATGACGGAGTGTCGAAGGGAACTATCGGAGGGATGAGGACGTCGATGTTGGGCCGAACTGCTCCCGGTCCCTTGACAGATGTCATCTCTATCAGGCCCCGCTGATGCCAGCGAATCGGCATAGGTTTCGCGTGGTGTGCGGTCGCCGAGGCGCTCGATGAGCCACTTGTTGAGTCCCCTATGTCAAGCCGGGGACTCCACGTCGAGAAGTGCCCCAAGGATGATCAGGTAGACCTCGCGGGCGATGTAGCGCTTGAGGCGCCGCATGATCTCTCGCCGGTTGTCGCCGAGCGCGGTGCGTTTGGCCGCGTAGGCGCGGGTGCGCTCGTCATGGACTAGGCGGACGTGGGCGATCATCCACAGGGCGGCGTTGGCTTGCCGGTCGCCGCCCACGTTCAGCCGGTCGCGGTTAGTCTTGCCTGAGGACGCCGCGACGGGACTGACTCCGCAGAGCGCGGCAAAGGCGGCTTCGGAGCGAAGACGGTCCGGGTTGTCGCCGGCGGTGATGAGCAATAGGGCGGCGCAGTGCACGCCGATGTCCGGCTGCTCGAGCAGCTTGGGGACGGTGACTTCGACGAGACCTGTGATCAGGATGTCGAGGTCGCGGATCTCGGCATCGAGGGTCTGCCACCGGCGGGCGAGGCTGCGCAGGGCGCTCTTCCGCCCGTCGGTTGGGCGGATGCGGCTGCAGCGGCTTACCAGTTCGCGCGTGCGTCGGTGGTTCAGACGACCACGCAGGTCGTCGTCGCAGTCGACCAACAGCGTCTTGATCTGGTTGGTAGCCTGGGAGCGGGCCTTGATCGCGCTCCGTCGCGTGATGACGAGGCAGCGCAGTTCCCCGGCTGGCCCCCGTCGATCCTTCGGAATCGCGGTCGCGTCGTTGGCCAGTACGGCGCGGGCCGCGCTTCAGCGTCGACTAGGTCGGTCTTGCCCTTGCGCCGTCGCCGCGCTCGGTCGGGACGGGAGACCTCGATCACCTCAACGCCCGCGTCGGTCAGGGTCCGGGCAAGCCGGTAGCCGTAGCTGCCAGTTCCCTCCACGCCGGCGCGAGTGATCGGGCCGTGCGCCTGCGCCCAGGAGATCAGGGCGTGGTTGTCACGGTCGCTCGTGCCGAAGCTGCTCGCGACCTGGACGCGACCGAACTCGTCGAGAACGATCGCGACGTGCGTGTCCTTATGCATATCAACGCCGAGCACTGCCATCTGCGTTCTCCTCGCGTTGGTGGTCCACGAGGAGGACATGCGGCTCGGACAGAACACTCATGGCGCTTGAGCAATGCCCCTATCGGGTCACTGGCCACTCCAGCTCGTGGAGCGGACGTGGCGCGACGGTCGACAGTTCAACGCCATGGCATGCAGGCCAGTTGTAGGCCGAGTCAGACCGCCGCCCCACCCAGTGTCGTAGCACGGAACGGCCCTTCCTGTCGTCCCGTCGTATAGGAGTCAGATAGCCCTGATGGGCTCAGCCAGTCGTAGCCCGCGTCAGGCCACCCCCACGTCCGCCACCCCTGATGATGACTGAGTGTTGTAGGTGTTGGTGAACGTCGCGACCGTCTGGCGCAGGGCCGGGCCCACAGGCACTGCTCTTTGAGGGTGCGGAGCCCAACCGTTCGGTGCAGCCGTGCCTCGGGTTCGCCGGGATAGGCGGAGTCGGCGGTCAATGCCCAACGAGTGCAGCGAGCCGGTGACGTGCTGAGAGCGGTCTTGGCTGCCCAGTCGTGGCGCACCGAGATGCCGCGCGCGGGCTTACATCTGCCGCTAGGCCCCCGAAGCGGTCGACCACGGCGTCGGTAGACCGGATGCAATGTGCGGCTGACAGCGCCCGATTGCGGGAGGCCGTCGAGGTGGCCCGGGCACACGGCAGGTCGTGGAACCAGATTGCGGTCGCGCTCGGCGTGTCCCGCCAAGCGGCACGTCAGCGCTTCGCCGACAAGGTGCAAACCTGATCCCAGGAAGCGGTCTTCTCAAGCCCGGGCGCAGTCACCGCTACGTGTTGGAGCTCATGCAGGAGCGTTTGAAACAACCTGGGGTTCCAGTAGCAGACGTGCAGAAACCGTCGTTGTAGCTGGTAAGAACTGGAAGGGACGGCATCGGCGAGGTGATCCGGAACCGTGCGCCAACCAGGCCTTTCCCGAGGATGATGCCGTGACCGGCTGTCGGGACGGCTGGATCAGCCAGGTCGGCACCACTCCGAGCGGCCCGGGGCCGGGGCGTGGCGTCGGGCATGATCGCCTGGTCGCTGGCCGCCTTCGCCAAGGCCGGCTTCAGCCCCCCCTGCTCGGCGTTGACAGCGACAACCCAACAGGCGCCGCACCGCCTCTACCGCAGCACCTCGGCTTCGAGCCTCTACCACCGTTCGGTCTTGTACGAGATCGAGGTCGAGGTGTGACACCGCGATCGGACGCTGGTGCCGGTGGGGGTTCAGGGTCAGTCCCGCGGTGAAGGAAATGGCCGTCTAGTCCAGCCTCCCTGCTCTGCAGACGACACCGCGGATGGGCTGAATGCGAAACCCCGAGGCGAATCGGCTAACGATGCGCTGTTCTTGGTTCCATGGGTGCGTTGGGAGACATTATCTGATGGAGGGCCAAGGTCGACGGTTCACGCACGGGGTACCGGATATGGGCAGTGCGGCCGAGCTCCGCGCAGAACAGGAGCAATTCAGCCCTAGACCGCCCGATGAATATGTACCTCCTCGACTACCAAAGCTCGTAACCCTCGCGACGGGCCACAGATATCGACCCGTTAGCTGGCTTGAGACGCCGGACGGCAGGTCGAGTTTCGGTACGACCGGGAAGATGGCAAGCCGGCCAGGGGCCGGGTGGAGGCAACGAAGGGCTCCGTCCTTGAGATCCAGTGGGGACGATGATGAAACCCCCCTCCGTTGTCGTCTCGTGCACAGGGTGCGGCGAGTTGGGGCGGTTCGTCCTAACCCCCTTTCGGCCTCAGCATGGACTAGTGAGGGAGATCATCAGTCGCCATAAGGCGAGGGATCGGTGTAGGGGGCCAATCCAGGTGCTGACCAGCGGGAAGGAAGTTGTGTCCTGGTGGGAGGTTGAGCTCGAACACGTAGCCCACACGAGGACTGACGATGCCGACCGAGTGGCTGATGTCGTCGCTGCTTAGGGGTAGGTGACCTGTCCCTTCGGCATGTCATCGTCAAAGGCGGGTATGCGGTCGCTTTGGGCTGCCGCAACCACGCCCACTGCGAGGAGGGCGAGAACCACAGCCGCGAGGGTGATCCGTCGTTTGGTCGCACTCATCGTTTCCTCCGCTCTGGATAGGTGTAGGTCCCACGGGGTAGGTCGCGGCAGTCGTAACCGGTGAGCCGGTAGATCCATCCGCAGACCACGTTACGCAGGCGGCGCAGCATTTCCACTCACCTACAGAAGAAGCGTCCGTAGTTCTGTGACTGGACGCTTGCACGATATCTTGCGTTATTGACGTCCCTGAACCAACCACTGGTAACGATCCGGTAGGTCTGCCAACCGGCTCCGGTGCCGTCACACCCCCAGAACACTTCCCGGTGTAGGAAGTCGCTCCGACCTTCTGCCGGAACGCTGCGCTTTGTAAGCCAATACCCGAGCCCCCGGTACATCTGAATGCTGACCACGATGCCCTGCTGCGTCGGCAGGCTGCACTGCTGCGACCCCTCCCCATGTATCCACAGGCCGGGCTTGTCGGGGTCGGAAGCGTAGATGGTGCAGAGGATCGTGGAGGCGGTGGTGACCCGGGCTGTTGGCAGGTCGGTGTCGAACGCGGGGATGAGCTCGAACAGGGGGGACTGAGCGGAGGCGGGACGCGGGGCGGCTCCTCCCATCAGAGCCCCTGTCAGCATGAGCACCACCAGCAGTGGGGTCCATCGCCTCATCTCGCACCCCTTAGTTCAGACTGTCGAACTTGTCCGAACCTAGGTCGTGGCCGAGGGCTTGCACAACCCCGGGTGAGCGGCAGATGACCGGGTGCCACGCGGGGTCGGTCCCTCGAGATCTACAGCCGCCTCGCCCTCGTCGATGCCCAGAAGCAGTACGACGCGGTCATCGACCAGTTCCCCGTTGGAAACGCGCGTCTACTTTGCGGCTGGTGACACGGACGCGAGCACTGGGCCTAGCTTCCCCGGAGTTCGGCTGAACTGAAGGATGCTCAGCGGAAACCCCATGGGCCTTCAGTCTTTGTGGGGTGTCATGGACCTTGGGTTGGTGGGGAATCGGAGGCTTGGTCCTGTTCGGCGCTTGACGTCAGAAATTGCCGGGTCGGATGGCGGCACTCGAGGCCGCGCATCTCGGGCTGACTGGCGCGAAGGCGAGAGCCTATGCAGTCGCCGCCGCACCGGCCCGCTCCGCCCGCGCCGACCGCGATGCCGATGCGAGCAGGCCGCGTTTCCTTACGGGAACCTACGGCGAAAGAAACTCGCCCCAGGTCCGACGGCTGCCGACAGGAGCATCAGGGCGATTCCCAGGATGATCTGATGCTCTTCGAAGAGCTGCATGATGCCGACGACTGCCAGGATGACTGCAAGAACCCAGAGCAGAAAACCCATTGCCTCCGCTTTCCCATAAAGTTGCTGCAGCTTCTAGCCGGTGGCGCGGCCTCCTCTAGAGCGGCGGTCGCCCCCACGTCGATATTCTCATCGGGCTTGAACCTCACGGCGCCGAGCAGACCGACAGCGTCCCGAACGCCGAACTTACGCGCCTGGCGGCAACGCCGGACCAGGGGTAGGTGCCACGGCCATCACCCGGACGATCCGGAGATGCGCGTCCCCATGACACGATCGATGCTAGGACCTGACCATGTCAGCTCGGGCCGACAAGTCCTGGAAAGTATCGCGAGTTATCAAACGGACCAGGGCGATCGCTGCGTGGACATCTTCTCTCGGCCCGACGGCAGCTTCGGGTTCGAGGAGTTCAGGAAGGACCCCGAGGACATGGGAGCGTGGACCCCGGTTGGCTACTTTTCTGCCAAGTCTTTCCCTTCCTCCGATGTCGCGTTGGCAGACGCAACCCGCCGCGTCGCATGGCTCAGCGACTTACTGATCCATTGACTCGGACACCAGACCTTGCCGAGTGTTAGAGAGGACCTGAACGTTGCCCGCTTATGCGGATCTCGACGGTGTCGACGTGGTGTGGTCCTTGGGCTCATGGGGAATCGGAGGCTGGGTCCTGTTCGGCGGTGGACGTGAGAAGTTGCCGGGCCGCTTGGGCGTAGCGGATGGTGGTTTTGTCGTCCAGCCCGAACACGGCGGCCAGGTGAAGCGGGTCGGGGCCGCGGGCGAGGGCCTCGTCGAGTTGGCGGTCCACGCGCAGCCGTTCGAGCGTGGCAGCTAGCCCGCGGAAGGCATCGGTCATCCAGGGCCGGCTGACCGGGCCCGTCTCCATGGCGCTTTGCTGGCTGAGAATCAGGTGGGGGTTGGCGGTATTGGGCCAGCGCCGACGCCGGTAGATCAGCCAGGCGAGCAGGACGTGACGGGTGAGGTCATCCAGTGGACGGAGCTGGCCGGCGATGATCAGCCGCCGGTTGCCAAGGTCGACGTCGTCGAGCTGGAGCTCGCGGATGGCCTTGGGACGCGCGGCATGCACTGCGGCCAGCGCGAGGGCGAGGCGGGCGGCGGGCGTGGCTGCTGCATCGACGGCCTCGGCGATCTGCTCGGGTGGCAGCGGGAGGATCAGGTTGTAGTCGTGGCGGCCGACGCGGATCCGGGCGGCGGGGTCGCGGAAGACGGTGCCGGTCTTCTTGCAGTGCCGAAACAGCGACCGCAGGACGCTGAGGGTGTGGCGACGTGTGCTGCCGTGGAGCCGCTCAGCGGCCGCTAGGACGTCGTCGCGGGTGACCTGGCGTAGATGGTCATAGCGTGCCGACCATTCCACTAGCACCGGCCGGACCTGGTTGAGGTAGGCCCATACGGTGTGCAGGCTGCGTGGGCGGGTTCGTGGCCCGCCGTCTCGCAGCGTCCGCAGCCAGTCTTCGATGTCCCGCCGGATGCCGGGGGCGAGGTCGGCGAGCTTGCGCGTCAACCAGGACTCGAACGCAGGGACGCGATCGTCGTGAAACAGGCCGAGGTGGTCGAGGACCTCGATGGTGCGCTCGACACTGAGCCCATAGCGGCGCAGGACTGGGAACAGCTCCGTGAAGCGGATGGCGTCGCCGTCACTGTGGCCCGACAGCAGGATGACCAGCGCCCGGTCGACGTAGCGGGCCACCGTCGGGGTCAGCCGCGGGCTTGGCCGATGGTGCGGGCGGTCTGCTGGGCCCGGACCAGCGTCGGGTTGGTCAGGTCGGCGTGTTGGCGGCGGTCGAAGCCGCATAGATCCCGCGATGGCGGGGTGAGCAGGTGAAGCTGCACGCCGACTGGGGTAGGACGGTCGGGGCGGGGCGGCTTGGGGCGAGGGTAGGTGCGACGTGGTGGTCGCCGCGGCGCATCATCGCGCGGCGCATGTCAGCGAAGAAGAGCTGGTGGTGGGAGACCGCGGCCAGGTAGGGCGCCAGGACGGTGACCTGGCCTCGGGCTGCAAGGCTCGCCTGGGCGCAGCACAACCGGCAGTAGCCCTTCTTGAGTGGCAGCACCCGATGGCAGGCAGCGCCAGCACACTCACCCTTGTCATGGTGGCGGCCGAACTCGTAGCAGGCCCGGCAAAGGCCTCGGAAGCGCTGCCCACCCCACGCAAAGCAGCTTGGGCAGGTCGCCGGCGCAACGCTGGGGACGCGCACGGGCGGCGGTCGTCACGTCGGCGGCAACGAGCGCCCACGGCGAGGCTTTGGCGTAACCGGCGATGGCGCTGGGGTCCCCAGGGTGCTGCTCATGCTCGGCGGCGGGGCGGGCGACCTTGCCGGGCTCGGGGATGAGCAGCTCCTCGACCCCGCAGCCCAGCACAGCACAGATGACGTCGAGGTCGTCGAGCTTGATGCTGGCCGGGTTGCCCGACCACAGGCCCGACATCTTGCCGGCGCTGATGACCAGGCCGTGCTCGGCGAGCAGGCGCTGAAGCTCGCTGGCCTTCCAGATGCCGCGGTTGGCCGCGGCCAGGCGCAGGTTCCACCTCATGGCATGAGCCCCTTCAGTCGTTCGGCGGCGCGTTGCTGCCCAGCGATCCAGGCGTCCTCGACGTGGTTGCGGTGGACGTGGACGTAGGCCATCGTGGTGGCCACCCAGGCGTGGCCGAGGAGCTCCTGGATGGCAAGCAGGTCCATCCCCTGCAGGTAGAGCTGCGAGGCGCAGAAATGCCGCAGCACGTGCGGTGTCACCGTGCCCGGCCAGTCCGGCAGGTAGTTAACGGCGGCCTGGGCCAGAGCCCCTAACAAAAGAGACCTAACATGACTCGACTGTGAAGCACCGCACAATTCTCGTCTCCGCCTTCAGCTTTGGCATAGTGTCGGCGTTGTTGCTTGCACTGGGCGCCGCTATCCCCAAGCTCATCATCGATGATGACCTGGGACGGTTCACGGGGATTGAAAGGCAGGTAGCGCAGAGGGCTTTCGATTTCGCCGGTCAATGCTTCGATCATCCAATCGAGCGGGGGCTCGCGATTAGGATGCGCGTCGTCCGTGTAGAATTGGGACCGTCCAGGGGCAATGACAGCCCACCTCGTTATACCGAGTTCGCCCTTGTTCGTACCTACACACTCTTTGGTATCCCAACACGCAATATTTCCGTATGGACAGGCCCAAAGACCACAAGCAAGCCACCGATCGACACTCCTCGACCTCAGAGCCAGAAGCTGGCCACACCGACGTCTCCGACCGATCAACTGGACTTGAGATTAGAATGTCGGGGGGCATGAGAAGGCTCGAGGGGTCAAAATGGGACGCTGACTAGGGAGACAGCTCACTCGAGACCTAGGCTGGCAATCGCCTACCGCGGCGCGTAGGCCGAAGAAGGGGACGGACCAAGGGAGCCTCACCTAGGGTAAAGGGTAGGCGGGGAGGTACGAGCCGAGGG
>JALYGD010000343.1 GCA_030777265.1 Actinomycetota bacterium
GACACGCTCGACGAGCGCTTGCACGGCCTCGTCGTCGAGGTCGTCGCTCATGATGAGCATCATCTCGTAGTGACGCATGATCACTCCTTCGGGCTGCGGCCCCCACTGCCGCAGCGCGATGCGCCGCGGTTGGGAGCAGGAGTCGTCGGCCGGTCCCCGTTGTTGCGTGGCCCAGGAAGCCCGCCGAGGCGCTGCGACGGTACCCCACAACCGCCACCACCTCAACAGGATGGACGCGAACGGGTCCGAGGGCCCGACTATGTGGGGCAAGCCCGGACCAGACTCAAGGACGCGACCTTGAGCGGCGGAGTGCCGCGTTCCACCCCAGTTGTCCCCCACGGCACCTCCCTACCGGCCGCAACCCGGCTCCCTCAGCTGCAAGATAGGTGGCGGGTGTGACAGCGGGCGGAAGTGCTTCTTCTTCGCCTGTGGATCGGCACGTGGCCGATGACGCCGTCACGGCCCCCAGGCGGGAGTGCTACCCGAAGGATCGTCCGAACAGCACGACTTTGCTGAAGACGCCGGCCGTTGCGAGCAGTGTCGCGACGGCGATGCCTACCACGAGCCCTGTCCGCGATCCCGACGGCGTCGCTGGCACCTCCACGGCCAGCTCGACGGGAGGCTCGGCCGGAGCTTCGGGTGCGCCATCAGGGGGCCGAGCGTCGGGCAGGACGCTCAACGGGTCACGTGGTGGCGCCACGGCGGGAGACATGCCACGAGGGGCGGGCGCCGCCGCGGGCGCCTTCGAGTACGTCATTCCCGGGGCGGCCGCCATGCGGGGCCTGGACGGTGGCGGGCCGGCGGGCGCCTTCGGTCGTGCGGGGGGCGCCGGCGGTGGCGGTGGCTTGGCAGGTTGTTGTGGTCCCGTCTGGCCGCTCGGCGGGGGAGACGGCGGTGTGCCCGGCTCGTCAGACGCTGGTTGTTGCGGCGGTTTGGCCTCGACTTCGACGCGCCCGAGCATTATCGGGTGCACCTTGCAGCGGTAGGCGTAGATGCCGGCCTGGGAGAACGTGAATTCGAAGACATGGCCGGGGGCTCGGCACTGGGTCACGTCGCCGCGGCAATCGCGATCAGAGTCGAAGCTCCCGTCGAGGGCGGTAACGGTGTGGGCGCCGGCGTTCTGGGAGGCCCAGCGCCAGATCACGCTGTCGCCGGCGACGATCTGGACCGCGTCCGGTCGGTACGCGGTATCGACCACACGGACCTCGTGCACAGCCGCATAGGCCGCCGGCGAAAGAAGCACGGCGGCGAGGACGGCCGCGAGGAACGCCCTCACAAGCGTGGAACGAAGCCCACATCCCCCTGTCACAGTGCGCGACCGTAGCGAAATCTGTCCGGTTCGGCCAGGCGGCTCGAGGCCGAGCTCCCGCTCGAGATCGGCATCCGCAGCAGAGTGGGACGCTGCGGGTGCTCAAACCACCCGGTGCTCGTCACCCTCCAAGCGGACGCCCCACCAACGACAAGCGCCTGGTTCGAAGCGTCCGGTCTCGGTGCCGACTATGCCGAAGACAGCCGCTGTTGCGCGGGTAGTGGCTCGCTAGCCGCGATCCGAGGAAGGAGCTCGGCGAGCAGTGCGATACGGCGCGGGATGTCAGCCACCACGACGTGCTCATTCTCGGCGTGAGCACCGCCGCCCTGCGGTCCGAGCCCGTCCAGTACAGCTGCCCCGACCGCAGCAGCGTAGTTGCCATCGGAAGCCCCACCCGTGATCTGGGTTGGGAGCTCGAGACCGACAGCGGCCGCGGCCGACTGCAGGGCTGGCAACAGAGGCTCGGAGGCCGCCGCCTGCAGAGGCGGCCTGTTGATGTCGAGCTCGGCGGAGAGGGTGGCGCCGTTTCCCGGGACGAGACTGAGGAGAGCGTCGCGCACTCTGGTTATCTCGCTGGCGTCGAAGAAGCGCACGTCGATGCGAACGACCGCCTTCTCGGGGACCGTGTTCGTCGTCACCCCGGCCTTGAGCACGGTCGGTGTAACGCTCGTACCGGTCCTGGGGTCGCTGAGCGCGGTGATCTCCGGCAGCAGCGGGCCGATGGCCACGGCAGCATTGATACCCTCGTGAGGTTCAGCGCCCGCATGGGCTGCGCGGCCGTTCACCGTAATGGTCCCGAGGGCGACGCCCTTCCTGCCTCGCTTCAGCGCACCTCCAGGGCCGCTCGGCTCGAGCACGAGTACCCGGCCGCAGCGGCTGGCTTCCTGTTCGATGTGTCGGCGCGAGCGAGGACTTCCAATCTCCTCGTCGGTTGTGACGAGCAGACGGACGGGCGGCAAGCGGCCAGCGCTCTGCAGTCCCTGCATGGCGTGGACTGCCACGACCAGACCCGCCTTCATGTCGAAGACACCCGGACCGTGCACCTCCCCGTCAGCGACCGCGAAGGGGAGGCGGGCCAGGCTGCCTTGTGGCCAGACGGTGTCGAGGTGGCCGAGGAGGAGCACGGGCCGTGCCGTACCTGGCGTTCCAGGGGCCGGCCCGAGGCCGAGACTCCCCTCCTCCCCGTGGGTGTCACCACCGGCCCAGACCACCCGTCCATCGTCGCCGATTTCCGCCTCCCCTCCAACACGAGTGGTGAGAAGCTCGGCAAGGCGACTGCCGCATGCGCGGCAGGCTTCAGGATCGGCCGAGTAGGACTCCGCTTCAACCAGCGTCTCGAGGTCGGCAAGCACCCCAGCGAGGTCATCGGGGCGGTAGGCAGAGCCGAGTGATGTGGTCACGTCCCCGAAACCTCGTGGCAGGTCGTGGAGTTCGCTTCGGGCCCTGCGCCCCTCAAATTCTCCCAGAGTAACCTCGCGCCCGACCTCGAGAGGACCGGAGCTATCGCCTGCATGCGGGAGATGTACGGCACAAGCTCGGGCGCCCTGACGACACCTGGTCTCTCACAAGGTGTGAGGGCTTCGACCTTTTGGGCAGCCTCAGGTGGCGCGAGGGGACGATCGCTTCAAACCCAGCTCGGCGACGAGGGCCGCGGTCGCGGCGACGAGCAGGGCCACCGCGATGAGAGCCTCGGTCAGCAGGCCATCAGGCAAATGCGAGGCGGGCTGCACCTCCTCTGCTCTGCCGGAGGTCACCACGTCCGATGTCGAACCCATCGGCACGTTCAAGCTTCGTGCCAGCGGTTCGGCCACGAGCACCAACGCTGACGGTGAGGCGGATAGCGCCTCAGCAACGAGAGGCATCACACTAGCGTCCCGGGCCAACAGCAGCGTGGCAGCGTCGACACGCAGACCCGACGCGCTCCCAGTCGAGAGTGTGGGCAAGCCCGCACTGCTTGCTCCCGCGGGCAGCGGGTCCACCTGCGGCGCAGGGGCAGGCGCCGGCTGGGCCGGGATGGGGGCGGCCTGCTGTGGGTTCAACGCGGGGTTAGGTGCTGGGCTCGCGGGCTGCCGCAGCGTCCGGGTCGTGCCCGTCACGGTTTTCTGCGCCCTGGCCGAGGTCTTGTTCGTGGTGCCCTGGAGCGGGGTGCCGCTTCCGGCCCGCTGAACGACACCCGCAGTCGTACCTGCCCCCTCCTCCACGGTGCCGAGGAGGCCATCAACCACCTCGGCCGTTCCCGCCGAGAGGTTCTCCGCCCCGGCAGGCAGGGCGAGTGGCAGGATCACCGTCGCCGCGACGGCTAGAGCGACGACAGTGCGCCGCCTCACGATTGCCTGACGACCCGAAGTGGTCATGTGGGATCCCCTGTGCACACCGGCTGTCACACGCTCCTCACAACGAGGAACCACCTTGAGAGGATACGCGTGCTGAGCTCGTTCTGCCTAGGCCAAGAGCACGGTAATCTTGAGGATCGGCGCTTTTCTCCTTCTTTTCTCCTTGTTATCGTCCTTGGGTTAGGGAGACGTTAGGGAGACCAGACCAGCGGTCGAAGCCGGCACCCCCCTCCCGACGCTCCGCCGCAGCGTCAATCGGCTCACCCCAGTCGGCGTGGCTCACCATTCGAGACACCATCGAGAGTCTGGGCGTAGCGGGTCCGGGGCCGGCCGCGTAGCCAGCGGGCATCGCACCAGCGGGCGCGTCGTAGCGGCTCACCGTAAGTTGGTGGCCGAGGCGCGGAAGCGTACGAGGAAGTGCCGCTTCTTGCCCACCCTCAGCACGATCGTCGTCGGGCTCGCGAGATCGTCGGAGCCCACCACGCGTTGCTCGTCGTCGATTCGGACATTGTTGAGGTAGATGCCACCCTGACGCACGAGGCGACGGGCCTCGGACACAGACGCCGCCGCCCCAGCCTCCACCAGCAGGTCGAGAACTCCCATGCCTTGCTCGAGTCGCGCTCGCGGCAGTTCCACGGAAGGTGCGATCTCGAACGCCTCCGCGAGGATCTGGTCGTCGAGGCCTCTGAATGGCTCGTCACGAAAGAGGACCGTCGTAGCACGCTGCGCCTCTTTCAGACCCTCCTCGCCGTGGACGAGTCGAGTGCACTCCTCGGCCAGACGCCGTTGCGCCACGCGGGCGCCCGGATCATGGCCCAGCATGCGGGCGAGCTCATCGATTTCCTCCTCGGAGAGGAAAGTGAACATGCGCAGGAAGCGCACCACGTCGTCGTCATGGGTGTTGATCCAAAACTGGTAGTACGCGTACGGCGAGGTGAGCGACGCATCGAGCCATATCGGCTGCCCGACGCTCTTGCCGAACTTGTGGCCCTGGGCGTCGAGCAGCAGCGACGTAGTCAGCCCGTAGACGTCGCCGCCATGCAGACGCCGGGTCAGCTCGACGCCTGAGAGGATGTTGCCCCACTGGTCCGAGCCTCCGAGCTGTAGGCGACATCGTTCGGTGGCGTAGAGGTGGGCGAAATCGTAGGCCTGGAGAAGTTGGTAACTGAACTCGGTATAGGAGATTCCCTGCTCCCGCTGCTCGAGACGACGACGCACGGAATCACGAGCCAGCATCTGGTTTACGGAGAAGTGCCTTCCGATATCGCGGAGGAAGTCGAGGAAGCCGAGCCGCCCCAGCCAATCAGAGTTGTCCACGATCAGACCGTGGTCAGGACGGGACAGGTCGAGCAGGCGGGTGAGTTGGCCCCGTTGACGGTCGAGGTTCTCCGCGATGACCTCTTCGGGTAGTAGAGCCCGCTCGGCGTCGCGGCCCGAAGGATCTCCGATCCGCCCGGTCGCGCCCCCCACCACGACGATCGGTCGGTGGCCGAGTTGCTGTAGCCACGCCATGAGCATGACCGGGACGAGGTGGCCGGTGTGGAGCGAGGGGGCGCTCGGATCGAAGCCCGTGTAAAAGGTCACGCGCTCGTTCTCGAACAGTCGGTGCAGTCCGTCGGGGTCCGTGATGTCCTGCACGAAGCCCCGATCGCGGACGAGGTCGAGCGGATTCCCGGAGGCGGTCACGAGGCGACCGTACAGGTTCGGGGCACATGTCGACCAACGGTGTCTAGCCTGGTGAAGGCTGAGGAAGCTTGTGGCGTAGCGGCGCGCCCGAGGCGGAGGAGACGAAATGAGCCCCCTGTCACGCCGCTCAGGCGAGGAAGAGCAGCGGGCAACCACTGCCCTCAACCTTGACCTTGAGGAGCGAGTGTGCGCGCTCTGTCGACGGGACCTGCCGGCCTGGGCTGAGCGGTGCCCCGAGTGCGGCGGAACGGCGGTGCGTCGTGTGGACCTCCCGCCCGAGGATGACCCCCTGCTCGCTCGCCTCCTCACCGAAGACAACCTCGAGAGCGGACCTGAGGCGTAGAAGCGCCGTAGCATCGGAACATGCCCTGCCCCGCCTGCGGTGATGACTATGAGCCCCCGACGTCAGTGTGCGGGGCATGCGGTTTGGCGCTCGGGACCACCCCCCAGGCGAGCATCGCCAGGGTTGGGCGCTTCCACCCTGCCGCGGCTCGAGCGGTGGTCGAGCTCGCGGTCCGGCGCGGTGCCCCCGTGGAGACCAGCACGGTGGATGACCACGTGGATGTACTCGTCCCGACCGAGCGACGCGACGGGCTCCGTGCTGAGCTCCTGCTCACCTGGGACGCCCTTCTGGCACGTCTTCCGCCCCCCGATCAGGCAGAGCTCCAAGCTCATGGCGGGCAGCTGCCAGGCTGGGATGACACTCCCGGTGATGTCTGGGTCGACCGGGACGGCCAGCTGCGGGTGGCCCGCGCCGAGGAAGAGGAGATCGAGGAGGACGCCGGCCGCGCCGTTGGTCCCGCGCTCGTGGCAGTGGCGCTGATGCTACTGCTCCTCGCGTGGCAAATCGGTAACGGCCACCTGCGCCTGCTCGCCGCGATCAGCGGTTTGGGGCTGCTGCTCGTCGGCACCTTCCTGCCTCATTAAGGGCGCGAGTGACCTGGCTGGGCCCCATACCGCAGGGCAGCCAGCACGAGCCAGGCGACCGCGAAGCTTCTGGGGACCGAAGCAGCCTGGTCGGCTGTCAGCAGCGGAGAGCCGTCGCTCTGATGGACGACCCAGGGCGCATAGTAGAGCAGCCAGACCGCCGCGTTCGTGAGCTCCACCGCCGCCATTGGCCACCAGGTGACGCGTGCCAAGACAGCTACCGGCAACAACCAGAGCACGAATTGCGGTGAGAACACCTTGCCCGTGAGCAGGAACAGGCCGACGAGGGCGAGCGCCGCATCGCCCGGATCAAGACGATGCCGGGCGAGACGCGACACAACGAGCAGGACGCCACCCATGAGCACGCCAAGCGACACCACCGTGGTGAAGACCGTAAACGTTTCCTCCCAGAAAGGGCCGGGTAGGAGCCAGCTTCCGACCGCGGCAACGACGGCGCCGGTCGAGTCGGGGTTCGGGGGGCGTCGCAGGTGGAAGAGGGTGGCGCCTGCCCAGCCACGAACTCCAATGAGCATGGCAGGGAGTTGAACGGTCACCCACACCGCCGCGGCCACGAGCAGCGGCTGGGCTCGGGTCCGCAGACGCCGCAAAGGATGCCCGGTCTCGTCGCGGGGGGCCCAGGGGCCAGCGAGGAGTGTGACGACAAGCAGGCCCGGCCACCATTTGGTGGCGGCACCGAGTCCGAACCAGAACCCCGCCCACTTCGGCCGCCCGCGACTTGCGGCTGCGAGCCCCAAAGCCGTGAGCGCCACCGCCCACACGTCCCAGTTGTGCATCGCGAACAGTACGAGGCCCGGGGAGAGCGCGAAACCGAGCAACCGCCAGGGGGAGCGGCCGAGCGCCCTCAACGCGTTGGTCAGCGCTGCCGTCGTTGCCAAGGCTGCGATGGCGAATGTGAGCGCGTGAACGTTGAAGAACGCGGCTCGGCTCGAGGTCACAAGGGCGATGAGCCAAGCGGGGAAGGTGAGCCCAGGCGGGTACTCGAAGGTGTAGTCCGTGGGGTAGTCGCCCGGCGGAGGGGCGTAGGGCACGGCGTCGACGTCGAAGCCGCGCAAGCTCCATAGGATGGAGACGTCCGAGTAGCGGAAGCTCCGTAGCAGCCACGCGTCGGAGTGGCAGTAGCGGGTGTCGCCCCAGAAGGCCGGCTGGCCGCCCACGCAGACTGCTTTGATCGCGTAGGCGAGCGTGAGGGTCACGACGAGCGCGCCTAGCGCGAGCCAGGGAGCGGCGCTGGGCAGGCGACGCACGCGGGCGAGCGGCGGTCGCCCAACCGCGTCATCTCGCGGCGTGTGGCCCTTCACGGGTGCGCCAGGGGCAGTGGGCGCAGCTTTCGGTCCACCGACTGTGGGCTCACGTACCGGGGGCCGAGGCCAGTCACCCGGCCTCTCGAGCGAGCCAGAACGACTCGCGTAGATGATGCCAGCAACACGCGGTGCACACCTCGACGGTGTAGACGTTGAGGTCGCCGTAGCGCTGCGACAGTGGTCCCAGGCTCGTACGGCTGACTACCTTGCCGCTGTTGCTTCCGACCTCCTTCCCGAACACATAGGTGACGAGCCGCAGCCCCGGGCCAGCGCAGATGGGGCAGTCATCGTCTGTGGGCTCGCCCACATTGCGCCCCGCCCGGACAAGGTCAGGGTGCGCGTCACAAACTTCGCGGGGAGAGAGCAGACCGACCTTGACGTCACGCAGCAGCGCCCGTCGCGCCATGCGGTAATCGATACGTCCTTGTCGCACTCGACTGGTCTCCCACGACGGTCATCCGTCGTTTCGGCAGGTCCCTCAAGTCCATCACCGTAGCCGTCTTAGGAGACCTAAGACGGTTTAGGAAGATCTAAGACGGCTCCTCTCGCGCCGCTCCTACGGAGCGCCGCTCACAAGTCGAAGCGGTAGCGACCGGCTGCTGGCTGCAGAGTACGCCGGAATGGTCCTGTGCGGGAGCCGCCATACCACCGTGACGAGAAGTTCCGCGTACGCTGTCCCAGCCCTTCCCAGTCCGGGCGGTCGTGTCGCCGTGCTTGCGGACGCGTTAGCCCAGATGTATCGTCCCGATGTATCTTCACGATACATCGCCGTGATACACCCGGCGATACCGCTCGGAGAGCTGACCGGCGTAGCCCGCCTCCGGCCGCTGCACCGAAGGACAGCCGTGCTCGAACTCGCCATCCTCGGCCTTCTCAAAGAGAAGACCATGCATGGCTATGAACTGAAGAAGCAGCTCAATCAGAAGCTCGGCCACTTCTGGCAGGTCTCCCTGGGCTCGCTGTATCCCACTCTCAACCGCCTCTCTGAGCGAGGTGCAATCGAGGCGATCTTCAGCGGTGAGGACACCCCGAGGCGCAAGAACGTCTATCGCATCACGGAGTGCGGCGAGCAGGAGTTCTTGAAGCTGATCGACGACCGGGCCACAACACAGTGGGAAGAGGAGAAGTTTCCCCTGCGGTTCGCCTTCTTCCGCTACGTCAAGCCAGAGATTCGAATCCGCCTGCTCGAGCGGCGCAAGGCCTACCTGCACGACAAACTCGATGACCTCCGCGCCTCGCTCCGGGAAGCACACGACCGCATCGACAGCTACACCCTGTCGCTGATGCGTCATGGCCTGGATTCCACCGCTTCCGACATCGCCTGGCTTGACGAGCTCATTGTCGCCGAGCGACGGCTCCTCGCCGGTGAGCCGGGCGCCGAACCGACCTCGCCGACAGCAGACGAGCACGAAAACTCGGCTGAGGGACGGGGGGAGCGGCACCGACGAGAGACACTCACGACTCCCGAGGGACCCGCCCCGAAGCCGCCGGACGGCGCCACTCCGACAGCGACGCGCAGTACCAGCATCCGGGCGGCCGCCCGTGGCCGTTCGTGAAGAACGAGGAAACCATGACCGATCAGATCTGGTCCTCAACAGACGCTGTCCCGACTCCCACAGGGGAACCACACGCAGGATCACCACAATCCGCGCACGAGGTTCGTGTCACCATTGTCGGCGTCGGCAACTGTGCAAGTGCGCTGGTGCAAGGGGTTGAGTACTACCGACACGCGCCGGTGGACACGGCCGTGCCGGGTCTCATGCACATCGAGCTGGGGGGCTACCACGTCGGCGACGTGCGATTCGTGGCGGCTTTCGACGTCGACGCGAAGAAGGTCGGTCGAGACTTGGCCGAGGCGATCTTCGCGCCGCCGAACAACACCGTGCGATTCGCCGATGTCCCACCGTTGGGCGTGGAGGTGCGTCGCGGTCCCACCCTGGACGGACTGGGACACTACTACCGCGCTGCGATCACCGAGTCACCGGAGATCGCTGTAGACGTCGCCAGCGTCCTGCGGGAAACCGCAACCGACGTCGTAGTGTGCTACCTGCCGGTCGGCTCGGAGCAGGCGGTGCGTTACTACGCCGAGCAGGCACTCGTGGCTGGTGCCGCCTTCGTCAACTGCCTGCCGGTGTTCATCGCCTCCGACCCCGTTTGGGGCCAGCGGTTCGCCGACGCGCGCATTCCGATCATCGGTGACGACATCAAGAGCCAGGTTGGCGCGACCATAACCCATCGGTTGCTGGCCAAGCTGTTCGAGGATCGAGGGGTGACCGTCGATCGTACGTATCAGCTGAACTTCGGCGGCAACATGGATTTTTTGAACATGCTCGAGCGAGAGCGACTGGAATCGAAGAAGATCTCGAAGACCCAAGCTGTGGCTTCACAGCTGTCTTACGAGTTGCCCAAGGACGCCATTCACGTGGGCCCTTCCGATCACGTGCCGTGGCTGGAGGACCGAAAGTGGGCCTACATCCGGCTCGAGGCTCGCGCGTTCGGTGACGTACCCCTGTCGGCGGAGCTGAAGTTGGAGGTGTGGGACTCCCCGAACTCAGCCGGCGTCGTCATCGACGCCATCCGTTGCGCCAAATTGGCCAGGGACCGGGGACTGGGAGGCCCAGTGCTGAGCGCCTCGGCCTACTTCATGAAATCCCCGCCGGTGCAATATCGCGACGAGGATGCCCGCCGGATGGTGGAGGAGTTTGTCACGGGCGCCGTGGACGAGCGGGGGTTGGCGGCCGAACTGAAGCGACCAGCAACCGAACCACACGGCGCTTGCGGCTGATCCCGGCGGCCCTGCCGCGTAACGACGCACGCTGTGGGGGAGGTGGCCCCGACGTCGGGTCGCAACTACTGGCTGCCGAGGCGGCATCGTTTCGTCGACCTTCTCCGGCTCCCGGGCTTCCTGCGGCTGCTGGCCGTGCGCTGGCCGTCCCAGGCCGGCGACGGGTTGTTCCAGCTCGGTGCCGCCTGGCTGCTGCTTTTCTCATTGTCGCCGACCGAGGCGACCTCGGGCGCTCAGCTCGCGTGGGTCCTGGCAGTGACGACGTTGCCGTTCTCGTTCGTCGGACCCTTCGCCGGAGTCGTCATCGATCGTTGGCGGCGACAGCGGATCCTCGTATGGACGAACATCGTCCGGATCGTTGTGATCGCGGTCGCGCTGCCGTTCGCCTACGCAGGAATCCTGGGGCAGGTCGTCTTCCTCGCGGCCGTTGTCACCGTGCTCTCGATGAACCGTTTCTTCCTCGCCACGATCGGCGCGGTCCTACCGAAAGTGGTACCCGGCCAGGAGCTGACCCCAGCGAACGCGGTGGCGACAATCGGGGGCTCGATCGCCAGCCTGCTGGGTGCAGCGCTTGGTGGGGTCGTAGCCGGGTTCGTCGGCGAGAACCGCGGCGGGCCCGAGGTCGCGATCCTGCTCGCGCTCGCCGCGTTCGTCATCAGCGTCATCGTCGCTTCCCGGCTGCCGGTGGAAGTACTCGGACCGGACCGACGCGGCGACTTGCCACCCCTCCGCCACGAGCTGAGCCGTACCTTTGGCGAACTGGTGGACGGGGTCCGCCGTATCGGTCAGACTCGCCGAGCTTGGGCGCCGATCATCACGCTCATGATCCTGCGCTTCCTCACGGCGGTTGCCGCCCTCACCACCCTGCTCGTATTCCGAAACCTCTACCTGGCCGGTCCGAGCGAGATCGGGATCTTGCTCGTGCTCTTCGGCGTGGGTGCCTTCCTGGGCGCAGCCGGAGTGAGTCTCGCCGAACGCCATTTCGGCACCCGTCCTGAGAGCGCGATACGGGCCACCCTCGTCTTCGGGGGACTCACGACCATGGCATTCGCACCCGGCCTACGCCAATGGGCACTGCTCGCGATGAGCCTCTTCTCGGGGGTGGCGTTCGCCACGGCGAAGATACCCGCCGACGCCCTGGTTCAAAGCGCCCTTCCCGACCGCTACCGGGGTCGAGTGTTCGCCGTATACGACGTCTTGTACAATTTGGGATTTCTCACGGGCGGAATCGTCACGGCTGCGACCGTGCCGACTGCCCAAACGGCAGAGCCCGCCTTGATCGCTTCCGGGCTCGCCTCCGTCCTCATCGCTGTCCTCGCACGTCCGTGGCTCGCGCGTATGCCCCCTCCGGTGGACGTCGACACCTGGGAGGAGTCGCAGCAGGTCCTGGACCGATCGGCCTCCTGAGGGCCGTCTCCTGACGCTTCCATCTCCGATGGAATGGGTGCGGCCAGGCACCAGGATGAATGACGCTTTCGGGCCTTTCGAAGCTCACCTGAGGCTTACATCGAGCCAGGCCCCGCCGAAATGGCAGGGCCTGCTAACTCGTGCGGAAAGGTTGAACCTCCGGTACTGCCCCTGTACTACTGGCGACAGTCGCAGTCCTGACGCGACAAGAACCTAGCCCGGACGCCCGTGAAGCCGAGTTTCCTCGAGGCCACCGGTCTTCTTCCACCACTCGTCGATCTCGTCAATGATGTCGAGCAACATCTGGGCCGCGTCGAGGTCCATGCCGCGTTTCACCTGGGAGCACTGTTTGACAGCGCGGTGGAAAGTATCGGGGAGATTAGGGAACTGGTCGAGGTGGTCGGACTTGAAGCGGTCGCTCCAGAGGATGCCGATGTGCTTCTTCGCGAGCTCGGTGCGCTCCTCTTTCACGACGAGACAGCGCTGACGGAAGACCTCGTCGTCGGAATCGTGATACTTCTTGATGATGTTGTAGGCGGACTCTGCCTCGATCCGCGCCTGCTCCGGGTCGTAGATGCCACAGGGAATATCGCAGTGAGCATGAACCGTCCGCACCGGACGAAACGGATTGGCAGCACGGAAGAGTTTACCGAACATGTGAACCTCCTCTTCACGGAACGGTCAGAATGCCCTCGGCTCAACGTAGTGGAGGTGCGGAACAGCTGATACCGCCCACCCGGACGCCCGTTGGGCGGCTGACGAGGAGGGTGGCCGGGCTGGTCGCGGTTTGGCTCGGCCTCCTAGCCCTCAACC
>JALYGD010000344.1 GCA_030777265.1 Actinomycetota bacterium
GACTGGCCGGCGACGAAGCCGAGCAGGACGAACGAGGCGGCCCATGCCGCGGCGCTGGGCACGCTGAAGAGGAGGAACCGCGGATAGGGCATGCGGGTGCTGCCAGCAGCAAAGGGGATGAAGGTGCGTACGACCGACGCCCAGCGTCCGACGACGATCGCCCAGCCACCTTTCTCTCGGAAGCGCTGGCGGGCGCCGACGATGCGGTCGCTGAAGCGTCGTTGCACTGGCCCCCACGACAGCAGCCGCGCCCCCCAACGCCGGCCGATCCAGTAGCCGGTCGAGTCCCCGAGGACGGCGGCCGTCCCAGCGGTCGCGATCATGCCTCCGAGCGTGACGCGCCCCTGGGCTGCGAGCACGCCCCCGAGCACCATCGACACTTCACCGGGGGCGACCAAGCCGAGGAAGACGGCCGCCTCGCTGAAGGCGAGTAGGCCGATGACGGCGTAGGCAGCGGCCCCCTGCAGGCCGAGCACGGCCTGAATGGCGTTTTGGATGAGGCGGTCCACGGCGTGAGCGTACGGCGCACACGTGCGAAGCGAGCGGCTGCGGGAATCGGCCGCTCAGGCGATCATTACCGTCGCCGTCTTAGGAGGCCTAAGACGGCTCCTCTCGCGCCGCTCCTGCGGAGCGCCGCTCACGCGTTGACGTCCCGACGGCCGGCGAAGGCGCGGCTCAGCGTCACCTCGTCGGCATAGTCGAGGTCCCCTCCGACCGGCAGCCCGCTCGCAATGCGCGTGACACGGGGCCCGAGTGGGCTCAGCAGCTGAGCGAGGTACGACGCGGTCGCCTCACCTTCGACGTTGGGATTCGTTGCGATGATGACCTCACGGACGCCCTCAGGTGCGACGCGCTGTATGAGCTCGCGGATATGCAGCTGGTCGGGTCCGATGCCGTCGATCGGAGAGATCGCGCCTCCGAGCACGTGGTAACGACCGCCGAATTCGCGTGTGCGCTCGATCGCGATGACGTCACGCGGCTCCTCGACGACGCAGAGCAGGCTGGGATCGCGGCGCGGGTCGCGGCACACCCAGCACTCGTCCTGCTCGGCGACGTTCCAGCAGCGCCGGCAGAAACGGATACGTTCTTTCACCCGCACGATCGCCTCGGCTAGGCGGCGAGCATCGCCCGGATCCGCTTGGAGGAGGTGGAACGCGAGGCGCTGTGCGCTCTTCGGACCGATCCCGGGTAGCCGGCCGAGCTCGTCGAGGAGGTCCTGCAAAGCGCTCTCGTACATCAGTGGTCCTGAGTTGGGTCGCTACCGCTTTCGCTGCTCGAGCGATTGGAGACAGGGCCGCTCTGGCTCTCGCTGCTGGAGCCACGAGAGCTTCGGCCGCTGTGGCCCGTCCGAGTGCCCTCGACGGGCTCCGCGCCCAGCCGTTCGCGTAGCAACGCGGCCGCACGAAGCGTGGCCTCCTTCTCGTGCAGTTCCTCATCTGGCCCTCCCGCCCGGGCCTGCGGCCCTTCCCGGGCACGAGCCGCTTGCGCCTCCGTGGCTCCCCCGCCCGACCGGGGCTCCGGCCCGTCCCGATCTGCCCCGCCCGCCCGGGCCTCGAGCTCCTCAACGGGCCTCGGAGGGCTCCCGGACTGCACCGCCGTGGGAGCCTGCCCGTCGCCAGCTCTCGTCGTCCGCAAACCGAGCTTCAGGCCACAAATCTGGGCCAGAACGCTCGTGAACACCTCCGTATTCTCGCGGCGAGCGCCCTGCTCGGCGTGCCACGCGCTCGAGAAGGCAAGCTCGAGCTCCCCGCCCTCGAGCCCGACGGGCGTCGCCGAGCGATAGATGCCATGCAGGCGGCGGCTGCGCTGTTTCAACATATCGAGCACCTGGCTCCAGACTCCGAGCACGCTCGCGACCGTCTCCCTACTGGGAGGGGCCGGGGGCTGCGGGGCCGAGCTGACGATGTCGGGTTCGGCGGCAGAGGCGTCAGGGCGGACGGGGGCCGTGGCGGTCACTGGCCGGGACGGGCCGGAGGCCCGGGCGGGCGGGCCAGATGCGGAGGGCATCAACGCCTCGATGGCCGCGATTCGCTCTGCGAGAGCATCGATATCGTCCTTCGGGTCGGGCAGGGTGAGCTTCGCGAAAGCGAGCTCGAGGGGCAGCCGCGCCGGCCCCCGCCGCATCTCGGGGATCGCCTCAGCTAGCACATCGACCGCCCTGACGAGCGTGGTTCGCGGCAGCAGCGTGGCCTGCCCCAGCAGGCGATCGCGTTGTTCGACGGTGGCCTCTACGAGATCGGGTCGCTGCGGGGTGACGTGTAGCACGAGCAGGTCGCGCATATGGCCGACGAGATCGAACGCGAAGCGCCGCAGGTCATGGCCCTCGTCGATCAGACCTTGCACGAGGGCGAGCAGGCCGGCCAGATCGCCAGCGGCGAGCAGCGCGGCGGCCTCGAACATGCACTGGGCGGGTGTATGGCCGAGTACCTGGGCGACATGATCGGCGTCGACTTCGTCGCCGGCGAACGCCGCGACGTGCTCGAGGATCGACAGGCTGTCACGCACCGACCCCTCGCCCGACCGGACGATGCCCGCTACCGCGTCATCGGAGATCCGCAGCCCTTCTAGGGCAGCGACACGCCTGATGTGGTCGGCGAGTTCGTCGCCCTTGACGCGCCGCAGGTCGAGGCGCTGCACCCGCGACATGATCGTCGGCAACACCTTGTGGGGATCGGTCGTCGCCATCGCGAACAGCACGTGCGGCGGGGGCTCCTCGATGAGCTTCAGCAGCGCGTTGAACGCTGCGCTGCTCGCCATATGGACCTCGTCGAGGATGTAGACCTTGCGTCGTGCCCGTGCCGGAACGAACAGGGCACGCTCACGCAGCTCGCGGGCGTCGTCGACCCCGCCGTGCGAGGCCATGTCGAGCTCGATCACGTCAACTGACGAGCCGTCGGCGATTGTGACGCAGAGCTCACAGACCTGGCACGGCGCCGCCGTGGGACCCTCGACGCAGTTCACCGCCTTCGCGAGGATGCGAGCGGTCGAGGTCTTGCCGGTGCCACGCGGCCCGGTGAAGAGGTACGCGTGGTGGAGGCGATCTTCGCTGAGGGCGTTCACAAGCGTCTGAGTGACGTGCCGCTGTCCGACGATCTCCTCGAACGATTGCGGACGGTACTTGCGGTAGAGCGAGACGTACGCCACGGGACTCCCGAGCCTAGCGAGGTCGGACGGGCGCGCCAGCAGGCCCGCTCAGCCGCCGTGTGCATGGGCAGGCTGTCCACCGCCCATCGACCGCGCGCGTGACCCAGCTCCCGGCGATCGGCTCCGGCCGCCCCGTCCGGCACCCGTCCAAGAACGGCTTAGAGCTGCTGCCTTCCGGCCCTGACCCGGTTCACCGGAGAACGTCACCGGGGGGACGGCCGGAGCACACCGTCGGGAACTGAGCCACGCACGTCGAGTGGAGAGTACCCAGGGCGTTCGAGTCTGGCGAGCCTCGCCGCACACGAGGGACGGGCTCAGGCTCGTGGGCGTGTCCACGACCTCGGGCGCCAGCCCGGGTTGGGCCAACGGTTCAGCCGTCGTCGACTCCAACCCTCGCGAGACCCTCGGCGAACTCGCGTTTCGACATGGTCGAGCGTCCCGGAAGCTGGGGTTCCTGAGCTCGCTCACGACCATTCCCGTCGCCGTCTTAGGTGACTAAGACGGCTCCTCTCGCGCCGCTCCTGCGGAGCGCCGCTCATGACCATTCCCGTCGCCGTCTTAGGTGACTAAGACGGCTCCTCTCGCGCCGCTCCTGCGGAGCGCCGCTCACGGAGGTCGGCCTTCGCTTCGAGGAGGAACCCCGCCTCGACTCCTTCCTTCATCACCACCGCAACCTTGCCGAGGTCGGCGACGAAAGCCTCGCGGGCCGTCTGGCGCTCCTCATCGGATGAGGCACGAAGTATTGCCGACGGATGGACGGTTGCCGTGACAACCGAGCCGTTCGGCCCAGGATGCAGCTCGCCGCGCTGCCTCGTGACTCGGAAGCCGGAACCGAGCAGCACTTTCGCGGCTGTGGCGCCGAGGCAGACGATGATCTTCGGACGCACCACGTGGATCTCGGCAGCGAGCCACGGCCGGCAGGCCGCGATCTCCTCGGCGTTCGGCGTCTCATGGATCCTGCGCCGGCCCTTCTGCTTCCATTTGAAGTGCTTGACCGCGTTCGTGATGTAGACGTTGGATCGGTCGATGTCCACCTCGTCAAGCGCGCGGTCCAACTCGCGACCGGCGGGTCCCACGAAGGGCTCCCCCTCGACGTCCTCGCGGTCGCCGGGCTGCTCGCCAACAAACATGAGGTCGGCACTCGGTGCGCCGTCGCCAAATACGGTCTGGGTGCCTCGTTGCCAGAGATGACACGCCTGGCAACCGGCGGCCACCTCCCGCAGCCGGTCGAGCGTGGGGCTCTCCGGGATGAGCTCGACGGCGCTCCCGCTTGTGGACGTCTCGTCGCGGCTCACGTCAATGGTCTCCTCGGCTTTCCAGCCGCCACGTGCCCTCAGCCCTCCGTATACGCCTCTGTGCGCAAGATGGTGGAGAGTTCGCCGCGGTTCTTCGTATTGGTTTTCGCCATGAGTCGTTCGACGTGCTTTTCGACCGTTCGCGGGGAAATTATGAGTCGCTTTGCGATCTGGCGGTTGGAGAGGCGCTCGGCGACGAGCACGAGGACGTCCATCTCCCGTCCGGTCACACCACGGCGCAGCAATCCACTGGGGACGCGGACGGCGCTGGAATCGAGGCGCGGCAAGGTCCCACCTGCTTGGCGCAGCAGGCCTCTACAACGGGCCACGAGACGGGTATGACCCTGTTCAGCAAAGATAACCGCCGCCTCCTGCAGCCAGGGCACGGGATCACCCCATCCGTGTTCGAGTGCGCCTTCTGCAACGAGCATGCGTGCTCGGTGACGCCACCAGCCGGCCTCTTGTAGGCCGGCCATCTCGGTTTCGGCTGCTTCGAAGAAGGTCTGGGCATCCGCAAGCTTTCCTTCGCGGCCCGCCGCGACCGCCTCGGAGTAGGCCAGGTAAGCGCGGTTGACACGCGAGACCATCCCAACCGACGTCCGCAGTTCTTCGCGGGCCTGGTCGGGATCCCGGTTGAGGACCGTACGAAGAAGCGCCCAAGTGCCGCGGAAGGGCCAGGGATCGGTATCACGTTGGCGGATGTAGCCCATCGCGGTATCGAGCTCTTCGAGCGCTCGTTCCCGGTCATCGAGAAGAAAGGAAAGTTCGGCCCGGCATTGGCCCCACGCACCTCGCATCACGTTCACGTCGCCGCCTGACAGTTCCTGCGCGGTGTCGATCGCGGCTTCCATCTCGCTACGACGTAATACGAGGGCATGTCCGGCCGCTTGGATTATCAAAGACATGGGCAGTAGAAGACCCAAGCCGAAACAGCGTGCAGCACCTTCGCATTCTTCGGCCAGCTCAACTGCCTGCGAGACATTGACGTGGTGCTGGTGCACTACGGCCAGGTTCAAGTTGACGTAGGCGCCAGTCGCGAGAGCACCCTCCTGGCGGGCCAGCTTGCGTGCCCTTTGGAGTCGGTCGAGGCGCCAGGTCTCGAAGATGTCGATCGTGCCGAGCTCGTGGAGTGCCCGCAGGCGCCACAGGGGCAGCGCGTAGGTTTCAGCGACCTGGAGCGAACGCGAGAACGCCGCCTCCGCTTCGCTCAGACTCCGCAGCCGAGTTCGACGACCGAGTACCTCCAATGCTTCACACGCCGCTGGGGCCATTCCCGGCTTGTCGAGGCCTTCCCATTCGGCGAGTGCGAGCGCCGCGTCGGCGAGCCGCTCGGCCTCGCTCAGCCGCGCCTCGCCAATGGCGACGTTGGCTGCCAGGGCATCGACCCGTGGCAGCAGCTGGGTTCCCGCTCCTGTTTCGGCGAGATGGCGGGCCTGTTCGAGGTGGTTGCGAGCTACGAGCCAGTTCGTTGCGGTGACTTCCGCGCGGGCCAGGTTGAGGTGCAGCTCGGCGAGTTCTCCGGTGGTGTCGCGAAGTCGGCACAGATCGCCGAGCAGGCGCTCTCCCACCTCGCGCACACGATTGGTCTTACCCATCAACGCCAGAACTTCCGTGAGGAAGCGGTCGATCTGAACTTGAAGCGAAAGGTCGCTTTCACTCAGTCCCCGCGCGATCTCCAGCAACCGCTCGGTGCTCGCCAAGTCCCCTGCCACAAACGCTCGTTTGGCGGCCTCGAGGTGCAAAGAAGCGGCTCGCGCTGGTTCCCCCGCCTCGTGACAGAGCCGGGCCGCCAATAGACACCATTCACCGGGAAGGTCTGCGTGGGCAGCCTCGAGCGCTTCGACTGCCCGCCTGGCGAGGATTCCTCGCTCGGACGGCAAGAGATGGCGGACCACGATGTCGCGGGTCAGGGCGTGACGAAAGCGATAGACGGCCTGGTCCGAGTCGGGCGTTGGAGAGAGCTCCAGCAGTTGCGCTCCTGTTGCGGCACGCAGAACGTTCAGCACCACGTCCTCGTCCAGCGAGGTCACGGTAGGGAGCAGCTCCCAATCGAAGGAACGCCCGAGCACTGCCGCTGCAGAAAGCACTTCGAATGCTGGGCCCGAAATTAGGGCGATGCGCCGACGCAAACTGTCGGCGAAGCTTTCAGGTACCGGAATATCGTGGTAGGGATTGAAGGACCATAGTCCGTTCTGACGTGTAAGGGCGCCGCAAGCCACGGAGGCAGCGAGCAATTCCTCAACGAGGAATGGAAGGCCTTCTGCGTGATCAACGAGATATTCTTCGAGGTCCGCAGGGAGCTCGCTGACACCGAGACATGCCCGCGCCATCGTCGTGACGTCTGCGTGGCTGAGCGGCCTCAGGTCGAGAACTTCGCTGGCACGGCGCCCCGCAAGGGCGCGGGCCAGTAACTTGGCATCCGACTGCATCTCGCTGCGAACGCTGAGGAGGCAGAGCGCTGGCTGATCCACAAGGTGATCGCTGAGGTATTCGACTACGGCTAGCGTCTCGGCATCGGCCCAATGCATGTCTTCGAGGATGAGCACCGTTCCGCGGCCATCCCCGAGAGCTCGAAGAAGTCGGAGCACTCCCTCGCTGACCACGATGAGGGGTTCTTCCACGGCAGAAACAACGTGTCGTCGCAGATCTGGCAGGATCCAGGCCAGACCGGGCAGATACGGTTCCAGTTCCGGAGAGTCAGGCAGTTCCCCGCTTCGGAAACGCGCTTGCAGAGCATCCGTCAGTGCGCGAAACGCTGTCGTACGGTCGCTTTCCACAGCTCGGCCACACAGGACCGTCAGGTCGCGGCGGGCCGCTTCCGCTGCCAAGTGTGTTGCAAGCCGCGTCTTGCCAACCCCGGCTTCGCCCACCATGAACAGGGTCCGACCGCGCCCCGCCCAAGCCTCTGCTAAAGCTCGGTTGAGAACCGCTGCGTCCTTGCCACGTCCGACGAGCTCGGGGCACAGCATCGAGCTGGGAGCGGCCGAATCGGGGCGACTCAAATCGTGACCCTCGTGGAAGGGCGCCAGCGGTCCTCCAGATGAAAGCTCAACTGCCACTGCAGCCTCGTAGCTGGTAACGCCCCTCAGCCTACTTCCGGCGATACGGAATCGGCGAGGACGGCTCCCTACCACCTACGTCCTGGGGGACGGCATCCAGGTCAGCGTCCCTCGGCGCCCGACGATCCCGGCGCAGTCAGACCGAGCGATCAGCGTGGCGAGTCCCTCCTCCGAGAGGTGCCCGGTGGCCTGCGGGCGCAAAGGCAGGACGATGTAGCGCGCTCCTGCTCTGCAGCCCGAGAGATAGGCCGCCCGCAACTAACCGTCCTGGAACTCGGTGACCCAACGCCTGCTCACCTGTCGTGAACACGATTGGTCGACAGGCGTCTTCCCCTGACTGCTACTCGTGGCGGAGGGTGAGTGATTCGAACCCTCGAGGGGGGTTACCCCTACACGATTTCCAATCGTGCCAGGCGCGTGCCAGCTGGTACCGAGCCGTATCCCGATGTGCCGCTAACCTGCTAAAACACAAGAAAGGATGTCACTCGGTGCCGCTCCATATCCCGCGGTGTCACGCAACTTCTGACTGAGTTGTGACCGCGCTAGTGAAAGACACCGGGCTTGCTCGACTACAGCGCGTGACCGATGGCCACTTGGGAGGAGACGCGGCGGCCACGTCCCACTCAAGCTCGGTGTTGGGGTGGATCAGAGCGACACGTAGTCATATGGAGGAGCGCGCGTCAGGGAAGTTCTCCTTGCGTATCGCATGGCGCAAGCGGCACGTGGACCCGATTTGCGCGAACGTCCTAGTGGCCGAGAGCGATCGTTCGACCGAGCTGGCGATCTCGCGTCAGCTCACGCCTGTACCAGGCCAGCGTCGAAGCGACCCAGCGGTGCTCAGCCTGCTGCAGAGGGTCGCTGGGTTCGTCGCCAAGGGGGCGGTTCGGATCGGTGACGTTCCAGCGCAGCCGGTAGTTCTCGACGGCGTGCGCCGCCTGGCGCCACAGGGCCCGATCACGGGGGTCGTTGGGTGGTGTCCCGAGGTTGCATAGCAGGTGGCCGGGCGGGTGGCGCTCCGCTGCCCGGGTGCGGACGTCGGCGACGTGGGACAGCTGGCGGGTGAGTGTCAACATGTCTTGCTGCGCCCGGGAGATCGTAGATTCGTCCGGTAGGACCGCAAGCGCGCGCTCGACCTGGTAGAGGTCCCGCTCCGCTCGCTCGAGCCCCTCACGATTGCGCTCCAATCCCCACCCGTCGGGTGACGGAAGGCAAGCGCGAGTGGTCATCGATGCCGGTGATCACCTTGGGCTGGCTGCCATTTGCCAGCCGCACCCCGCCCGAGATGTCCATCTGCCACAGCTCCAGGGCCCGGTCACGTTCCCAGCGCTTGTAATCGGCCCGCCGTCGACCGACGGGCCTGGGGCGTGGTCAACTTGTGGCGGACCAGGCAGCGATAGATCGAAGACAGCATGGGAGCGTTCAGGGGCAAGCTCATCCGGCCATCGACTGCCTCCGCGACGGCGGTGCCCGTAGAAGGGCGGTTCGCGTAAAAGGTCGAAAGTAGGCGTCTAGATTCCATGATTAAGGAAGCCCTTAATTGCCGGGGCGGAGATGCCTGACTCTGACGGTCGTCCCACTGTCACAGCAGACTGGTCTGCAGTCCTTTCCTCCCTTCTTCGCCCCGCCATCCCAGTGTAGATGTCGTCTTCTGAGCGTAGGACGTAGCAGAACCACGCCGAATCTACCCAATTCGGTCCTTAGAGAGAACGTACGATAGGGCGCCCTAGAAAACCGCTGGTGCGGCGACTAGGCTGATCTATTCCAGCCATCACAACTAGCTACTGAGCAAGATTCGCCATTTTCTTTCCCTTTGTGACCAAGGATTGAAGTTTGAGCTTTCTGCCAGCTAGGGGGGGCGATTGCGTGAGGATTGCGCGAGCGTCCAAGATGCCGGAATGGCCCCGTTGTACGGCTTGGACTTGTCCGTTGGACTGGGACCTCGCGCAGACCGAGCCTGGCAGTACCGCCTAATGCAACGTAACGCGAGTTTTCAGGGCAAGACGCGTATTAGTCGACGTATTCGGGTTGGAACCTAACGCTCGGTCCATTGGCTTCAGGTTCTGCCATGGGGTGAAGGTTCCTTCTCGATGTGGGAATCCTGCCGGCGCACATTCTGCTTCGATGGGGCTCAGGACGAGAGTGAGCAAAGCACGCGCGACATCCTTTGCGTCACCCCTTGGCGCGGCTCAAGCAGTTGGTCTCTCGGCATCCGGGACCGCGCCACATTCGAGCAGCGATTTATCTCCGGGATGGGATTTGGAAACTGCCCTCGAGCGCGTAAGTCGGCGGGTGCTCGTCGGTGCAGAGGCCCCTGGGAAGGTCTCCAAGACAGACACCAGCAAAGAGACGCTTGCACGCGAAGTTCCGCCACGTCCGAGCAGGATTCTTGGAGGCGCAATCTGGTTGTTTTTAGCAGTCGTATCGTCACTTTCGGCCTATCTCGTTACGGCTATGCAGCCCCCTGTCTTCGGAGCACGAATGGAAATGGTCTACGGTCTGGGGCTGGAGGATTCATTTTTGGGAGAGCGTCAGCTCTCCACCCAGATAGCGCTCATCAGAAGCCGCGCCGTGCTGGACGCAGTCGTAAAGGAGATGGGTAGTGGGAGTGTGGAGGAACTTGAGAGATCGCTCGAGGTCGATCTCGTCCCCGGGAGCGCGTTCCTGCAGGTTACGGTTGCCGATCCTGACCCGGAGCGCGCACGGGCTCTGGTCCGAGCCGTCGTCTCGCAGTACACGTCCATACTCGAGGGGGCGAACGCCAGGGACGACGAGGCGTGGCTCGACGCACTTGCAGATGCTCGGGAGACTATTGGACAACGGCTCGAGCAGTTGGAAAGACAGCGGCAGCAGTGGGGATTGCCAGGACAACTCCCGCCGACGACGCAAGAGGAGACGCGGCTGATGGCGGAAGAGGCGGATTTGCGGGTGCGCCTGGCCGAGTTGCGCGCGCGGGTCGACGATTCTCAGTCGCAGGGGGCGCAATCCCAGGTACTGCGCATCCTCACCGAGCCGTACCTGCTCCCGCGTCCCCTGAGCCCGACGTCGGGCCACGCCTTGACCGCGGGCGCCCTTGCCGCGATCGCCGTCGCCACTTTGGGCCTCGCCGCCCTGTGGGCGGCACGAATGCGCGACAGGTCACTAGGAGCAGCACGCTGATATTGGCGCCAAGGGGCCTGTTTCAAAAGAGTGGGGTGGGGCCGGCGCGACCGGTGGCCGAAGCCACCCGCGATCGGTACGGCGTGATCCGATGTTCACAGGCAAGTATCAGCTTGCATAACGTTTAGCATGTGTGCGACGTCTTCAAGGCCTTGGCCGATCCTACGCGCCGCAAGATCCTCCACGAGCTGACCGACCGGAACGGGCAGACGCTCTTTGAGATCTGCTCGCGCCTGGCGGGCAAGTACGGGGC
>JALYGD010000345.1 GCA_030777265.1 Actinomycetota bacterium
GGCGAATCGCCCGGGCGCGACTTCTTGCCTCCAAGAGGCGAGGGCTCCTACCCGGCCTCCTCGGCCGGGGCGTCGGCCTCGGCCGAGGAGTCAGCCGGTTGCGAGGCGACGGCCGCGACCAGGGCGACCGCGGCGGTCGCGAGGTGAAGGAGGCTCGTGGCCTCGTTCGTAGCGATGACGTTCCACTCCGACTCGTAGGCGTAGAAGCCCCAGATCCCGATGCCACCGAAGACGAGCCCGGCGACCAGGGCCACGCGACGGGCGAACGCTTCGGTGTCGGCCGCCCCGGCCATGAGCGCGATCCCGAGCAGCATGTGAAGCGCGTTCTGCGCGGCGTTCATACGAAAGATGACGAGGTGGTAGTCGACGTCGGTCTCGAGCCACTCGCTGAAGCCCGTGATCCCGAACCCGACGAGAGAGAGGAGAACGTAGATGGCGCCGAAGGAGTATCCGAAGGTCTTGGCGGCATAGCTCATAGGTACGTCTTTCCTGACCGTCGGGAGCCGGCACGGAACGGGTGACCGCAGGGTTCCATGGACCGCCACAGCCTGCCATCGGAACGCGATCGGAACTCTGTCCCGCCGAAGGGTGTGAGTGACGACACGACCAGAATAGGTGTCGCCGCCCCCACCTTCGGACGGGAAGCAAACAGCGAGCCTCCTACTATCGCATGCTCCAGCACTACCAGGAGGCGAGGATGAAGGCGGTCGTGTTCCATGGGGCAGGGGACATCCGGGTTGAGGAGATGCCAGAGCCGAAGCTCCTCGACCCGACCGACGCCATCGTGCGTCTGACCGCCAGCGCCATCTGCGGAACCGACCTCCACTTCGTGCGGGGCACCATGCCCGGCGTCTCAGAAGGCCGGATTCTCGGCCATGAGGGTGTGGGCATCGTCGAGGAAGTCGGGTCCCAGGTCCGCAACCTCTATCCGGGCGATCGGGTCGTCATCCCCTCGACCATCGGCTGCGGTTCGTGCGCCTACTGCCGTGGTGGCTACTACGCCCAGTGCGACGTCGCGAACCCGAATGGCAAGCGGGCGGGCACGGCATTCTTCGGCGGACCCGACGCCGCTGGCGGCTTCGACGGTCTTCAAGCCGAGTATGCGCGAATCCCCTACGCGAACGTTGGTCCCGTGAAGCTGCCCGACGAGGTCAGCGACGAGCAGGCTATTCTGCTGTCCGACATCTTTCCCACCGGCTACTTCGGGGCGGACCTCGCCGACATCCGTCCGGGCCATGTCGTGGCCGTGTTCGGCTGTGGTCCCGTGGGCCAGTTCACCATCATGAGCGCGTTGCTCCTGGGCGCGGGGCGCGTCCTCGCCGTCGACCGGGTCGGCTCGCGCCTCGACATCGCCCGCCGGCATGGCGCCGAAATCGTCGACTTCTCGCGCGAGGACCCCGTCGAGGCGATTCTCGAGCTGACCCAGGGCATCGGGCCAGATCGGGTGATCGACGCCGTTGGTGTCGAGGCGGAAGCGCCGGAGGCGGAGCCCGAGGACGAACGTCCTCCCTTCCAGCCCGGCTCGGCTCCGACCCGGGCGGCAGAGTGGGCGGTGCAGTCCATCGCCAAGAACGGGACGATCGCCATCGTCGGTGTCTATCCCAACAACGTGGTGACCTTCCCGTTGGGGCAGGCGATGATGCGCAACCTCACGGTCGCGATGGGCAACTGCCACCACCGCCGCTACCTGCCGGCGCTCGTCGAGCTCGTCCGTTCGGGACAGGTCGAGCCCACGAGCGCGCTCACGGAGATCGAGGCGTTGTCCCACGCAATCGAGGCCTACGAGGTCTTCGACCGGCGACGGCCAGGATGGCTGAAGGTGGAGCTCGAACCGACCGCCTGAGCCGGAGGCGGGAGGGAGCTCTCCGATGGACGAACCGGAGATGCGTCGCCGGTTGGCCGAGGCCCGCGTGGCGCGACTGGCCACTGTTCGCCCCGATGGACGGCCGCACCTCGTGCCGATCACCTTCGCCCTCGACGCCGACAGCGTCGTCACCGCGGTAGACCACAAGCCGAAGACCACCACCGACCTGCAGCGCCTGCGCAACGTCGCGGCGAATCCGTCCGTCAGCCTCCTCGTCGACCACTACGAGGAAGACTGGTCGAGGCTGTGGTGGGTGCGGGTGGATGGCCGTGCCACGATCGTCGAGGCGGGCCCCGACCGAGAACGGGCGATCTCGCTGTTGCGTGACAAATACTCCCACTATCGCGAGGACCCGCCGCAGGGACCAGCTGTCGTCGTCACCCTCGAGGGATGGTCGTCGTGGTCCGCCTGACCAGCCCGTGCCCAGCGCCTGGCGACTGCCCGAACGAAGGCGTGAGAGCGCCCACCTCGTGTGCTAAGAAGAGCCACCGCCTGACCGGGGTCGGCAAACAGGAGCAAACAGCGTGAGCGTCGCGCGCGCCTTCCGCGGGATGCTCGCGGCGATGCTGGCTGTC
>JALYGD010000346.1 GCA_030777265.1 Actinomycetota bacterium
TGTTCGAGCGCTTCGGTTTCGAGCCCCTCGAAACGCCGGCCTTCGAGCGTTTGGAGGTCCTGCTAGGCAAGTACGGCGAGGAGGGCGACAAGCTCATCTTCAAGATTCTCCGCAGGGGGGAGCGCGAAGAGGCCGGCGAGGTGGATCTGGCGCTCCGCTACGACCTCACCGTTCCCCTGGCCCGGGTCATGGCCCAGCACTCCGACCGCATCACTCAGCCTTACAAGCGCTTTCACGTCGGGCCGGTCTGGCGGGCCGATCGTCCGGGCAGGGGCCGCTACCGCGAGTTCACCCAGTGCGACGTCGACATCGTCGGCACCCGTTCGCGGGTCGCCGACGCCGAGGTGATCCTGGCCGTTTCCGCAGCTCTGCGAGCGCTCGGGCTGAGCGACTTCACCGTGCTCCTGAACTCCCGGCAGACGCTGCGCGGTCTCATGGAGGCCTACGGCGTCCCCTCCGAACTGGAGGGCCCGGCGCTGACCACACTCGACAAGCTTGACAAGGTCGGGGTCGAGGGCGTGGTCGAGGAGATGCGCGAGCGAGGCGTGCCACCCGGCACGACCGAGGCGCTCGGTGAGGACCTGGCCAGCGGCCCGGAAAGGGTCCGCGATCTGCTCGAGGCGACCGACGGCGGCCGCGCCGGATTGGCCGAGATCGAGGAGGTGGCGGCCCTGGTGAGCCCGAACCTGCCCGCGGGCCAGCTGCGCGTGGCGCCCTTTCTGGCGCGAGGATTGAGCTACTACACCGGGCCGATCTTCGAGGTCCAGGCTACGGGGTTGGGCAGCAGCATCGCCTCCGGCGGCCGCTACGACAATCTCGTCGGCATGTTCTCCAACCGTGACATCCCGGCTTGCGGCGGCTCCGTCGGACTGGAGCGGGTGCTGCTCCTCCTGGAAGGGCAGGACGACCGGCGCAGCGGTCCCGACGTGCTCGTCACCGTCCTCGACGAAGGGGCGCGCGGCGATGCCTTGAGTGTCGCGAGCCGGTTGCGCAGCGAGGGGCTCGACGTCGACCTCTACGTCGGCAACGGGCGGCTGGGCAAGCAGTTGCGGTACGCGGAGCGGCGTGCCATCCGCTACTGCATCATCCGCGGGGGGGAAGAACAAGCCGCGGGAACTGCTGCCGTGAAGGACCTCGACAGCGGCGAGCAGCGTGCGGTCCCGCTCGACGAGCTGGCCGGGCACCTCCACGGTCTGCTCCGTAAGGGGGATCTACGTGAGCGGCGCTCCGCAGGAGCGACGCGAGAGGAGCCGTCTTAGGCCTCCTAAGACGGCGACGGTACTGGAGAGTGAGCGGCGCTGCGCAGGAGCGACGCGAGAGGAGCGGTCTTGGGTCTCCTAAGACGGCGACGGAGGAGGATCAGGAGGGGACAGCCACATGAGCATCTCCCCTTACGGGGCCATGCGCACGAACGGTGCTGGCATGCTCCGGGTCGAGCACGTTACTGAGAAGGTCACACTCGCCGGCTGGGTGGCGGGGCACCGAGACCACGGTGGGGTCGTCTTCATCGATCTGCGGGACCGCAGCGGCATCGTGCAGGTCATCGCCGACCCTCGCCACCTCGACGCCGCCCACGCGGTGCGCGCCGAGTCCGTCGTGCGGGTGGGGGGCACGGTCCGCCGCCGCCCCACGGGGATGGAGAACCCGCGGCTTGCCACGGGCGAGGTCGAGGTCCACGCCGCAGAACTCGAGGTGCTCGCCACCTCGCAGACGCCACCCTTCCCCGTCGAGGACGCCGTCGAGGTCGACGAGACGCTCCGCCTCACGCACCGCTACGTCGACCTGCGCCGGCCGGAGATGGCCGAGGTGCTGCTGAGCCGGGCGAAGATGAACGCCGTGATCCGACGCGTCATGGAGCGCAACGGCTTCATCGAGGTCGAGACGCCGATCCTCACCCGTCCCACCCCCGAAGGGGCCCGCGACTTCCTCGTCCCCTCGCGGCTCCAGCCCGGATCGTCGTACGCGCTGCCGCAGTCGCCCCAGCTGTTCAAGCAGCTGCTCCAGGTCGCCGGGCTCGAGCGTTACTACCAGATCGCGCGCTGCTTCCGCGATGAGGATCTGCGCGCGGACCGCCAGCCCGAGTTCACTCAGCTCGACGTCGAGCTGTCGTTCTGTGACGAGGAGGACGTGATCGGGCTGATCGAGGAGCTGCTGGGCGAGCTGTGGCAGGAGCTGCTCGGGGTCGAGCTGCAGACGCCCTTTCCCCGTTTGGACTACTTCGAGGCCATGCGCCGCTTCGGCAGCGACAAACCTGACCTGCGATTCACGATGGAGCTCACCGACCTTTCCGAGGTGTTCGCGGACACCGAGTTCGGGGTCTTCCGCGGCGCTCTCGGTGCCGGCGGGGCGGTGGTGGCGGTCACCGTCGGGGGCGGGGCTGAACTGTCGCGGAGCGATTTCGAGCGCTGGATCGACTGGGCGAGGCGTCGTGGCGCCAGCGGCCTGGCATGGGCGACCGTCGAACCCGATGGGTCGCTGCGCTCACCGGTGGCGAAGTACCTGTCGCAATCCGAGGTGAAAGGCACCGTAGAAGCCGCGGGGGCCGAGGCGGGCGACGCCATCTTCTTCGGGGCGGGACCCGATCCGTGGGTACGAGAGCTGATGGGGGCGCTGCGACTCGCCCTGGCACGGGATCGTCATGTCATCGACGAGGGGGCCTGGCGGTTCCTGTGGATCCACCCCATGGCGCTGTTCGAACCGACCAGCGAGGGTGGCTGGACGCCGGCAAACCATCCGTTCACGTCCCCGGCGCCCGCGTGGGTCGACCGCTTTGAGCAGGAGCCGGGACAGGCCCAGGCCCGGGCCTACGACATCATCGTCAACGGCGTCGAACTCGGCGGGGGCTCGATCCGCATCCACGACCCCGCCCTCCAGCGGCGGGTGTTCCGCTTTCTCGGCATCGACGACGAGGCGGCCGAGGAGAAGTTCGGTTTCCTGCTGCGAGGCCTGTCCTACGGCGCACCCCCGCATGGGGGCATCGCCCTGGGCCTGGACCGCCTCGCGATGCTGCTCACCGGCCGAGGGAACATCCGCGACGTCATCGCCTTCCCCAAGACCCAGTCCGGCTGGTGTCCGCTGACCGACGCACCCGCCCCGGTGGACGAGCTGTCCCTCGTCGAGTTGGGGCTGCGGCCCGCGAAGCGCCCGAAGCGCGAGGCGGTCCCGCCCTCGTAGGGGGTCTCGCCCTAGCAGGCCGGCTTGGCGGTCTCGTTGCGTCTTATCGCGGTGCGGACGGCAGCGGGGTTCGAGGTTGTGGTAGGCGTCTCGTGCTGCGCGGCGCACGACTTCGCCGCCACAACCGCCGTCGCAGTCTGCCGCCGCAAGGTCGGGCCCACGTCTCATCCGGATCCGCCACCAGGCCCATCTCGGGCCTGTCACATCTCGTCCCACCCGGTCCGGAAGCGGCCGCCGTACAGGTGATGTGGTCTGACGAAGGGAACGCTTCCCCCATGATTGATATCGAGGAGGGCGCAGGGGGGCGTTGTTTCGTCGCGACCTCGCGGGAGTAGCCCCACTGACGATAGTGTCGGACCGTGGAGCGACTGTTCGACGACGGCGCCGAGCCCGGGACGGGCCGAGGGCCCGGGAGGGCGGGCCAGAGACCGACGTTCGACTCTCCGGCGCTGCACCCCGGTGCCGAGGCACCGCTCGCCGCCCGGTTGCGGCCGCGGACACTCGACGAGTACGTGGGGCAGCACAAGGTCCTCGGCCCGGGACAGGCCCTGCGGACGTTGCTCGAGCGTGACGAACTCGGCTCGGTGGTTCTGTGGGGTCCGCCCGGCAGTGGCAAGACGTCCCTCGCCTCGGTGGTCGCGCACACGACCGGCGCCGCCTGGGAAGAGCTGAGCGCGACCAGCGCTGGGGTCAAGGACGTACGCCGGGTCATCGAAGCGGCCCAGGCCCGGCTCAGCACGCGGCGCACCGTCCTGTTCATCGACGAACTCCATCGCTTCAACAAGTCGCAGCAGGACGCGCTGCTGCCCGCGGTCGAAAACGGGTGGCTGGTCCTCGTGGGCGCGACCACCGAGAACCCCTACTTCGAGCTCACCGCGCCGCTGCTGTCCCGCTGCCGCCTGGTTCGCCTCGAAGCCCTCGACGACGAGGCGGTCGCCGAGATCGTCCGCCGAGCCTGCGCCGACCCCGAGCGGGGGTTCGGAGGTCGCGTGACGCTCGAGGAGGAGGCGAGGGGGCACCTGGTCGCCGCCGCCGACGGGGACGCTCGCGTCGCGCTCACCGCACTCGAAACCGCGGTCGAGGTGGCGGGAGGAACGCCGAGTGAGCTCGCGCTCGAGCTCACCTCCCACGACGTTCTCACGGCACTCACCTCGCGCCGCTGGCGCTACGACCGCAGCGGAGATCAGCACTACGACCAGG
>JALYGD010000347.1 GCA_030777265.1 Actinomycetota bacterium
GCTCATCGGCGGCGAGCGCCGATGGGGTAGACAGCGCCTGGAGGTCGAGAACGTCGACGCTCAGCTCCTGGCCCTCAATGGGAGTCAGATCAACCATGCAGTTCACCTCCCTTCTATAAGGATGTCAGCGGAGCCATGGGCTCCGGTGCATGGGCGAGGCCGCCCACCTGCCAAACCGTGTCCTGCGCGTCCCTCGACGCCAGGTGACCCACCTCGTGGGGCGTGGGTGCGATGCAAGAGAGAAAGGATGCGATGGCGCGGTAGAGCTGCCGCCGGGCTTCCCGGCCGCGCAGTTCGTGGTCCTCTCCGGGCAGCTCGAGAAGCCACAGGTCCCGGCCGTCGACGTAGCCCTTGGCGCGGAGGGCGCGAGCGAGATCCCGTGACTGCTCGACGGGAATCGTGTGGTCCTCGGTGCCGTGGGCAAGGAGAAGCGGGCAAGCGGGCGCAGGGCCACCGTGAAGGAGATCCGCCGTGTCGTGGCCTGAAGGGCCCGTCAGCAGGTCGACGAGTTGGCGAACTTGCGGGCGGGCCACCGCTCGCAGGCTGGACAGAGACGCGCAGGGCGAGATGGCGATGACGCCCTGGAACAGGTCCGGCCGGGCGGCGGCGAGCTGAAGCGCGAGGAAGGCGCCATAGCTCTCTCCGTATGCCACCAGCGGCCAGCGCGGGCCCCAGGTGGTGGCCTCCGCCACCGCCACGAGGTCGTCGATATCGATGGTTCCTGCCCTGCCCTCCAGCGCCTGGACGAAAGCCGGCCCGTAGCCCGTGCTTCCGCGGTAGTTGGGCGCTACCACAGTCGCGCCCAACCGGGCCATCAGCTGTAACTCCGGGTTGAAGGCCGCGGACCACTGGTCCACGGGACCGCCGTGTACCGCCACGACCACGAGGTCGCGCCTGCGGTCCCGCGGGGGCTCGAGTGCCAGCGCCTCGATCTCGCCACAAGGGCCCGGGAAGGAGACGATGCGTGCGGAGACCAGATCTTCCTGGGTCAGGCTGCCGAGCTCGGCCGCCTCATCGAACCGGAAGACGCCCTCGCCGGGGAGGTAGCTGGCGCAGGTTGCCGGCAAGTTGGGGGCGGTGAACGGGAAGCGGAGACCGTCCGCCGTCGAGATCAGCGGATCTCCGACCACGCCCACGGGAAGTGGGAGGGGGCCGTTCACCATCAGCCCGTCGGGATCGGCGAGCCACAGCTCGCTGCGCACGCCGCGTTGGCGGCGGAGGACGAGGTTGCCGTCGGGAGCGAGGGCGCAGACGTCGACCGAGCGGTCCTCGCCCGGGGGGTCGGGGAAGAACCGCACGCGGCGATCACCGCGCAGTTGCGCCACGCCCGCCCGCCGGTGCCCGAAGCAGTCGCTTGTCACCGCGAGCAGACCACGCCGGTGGTCGACCAGAGCGACATGGTCGCTGCTCGCCTGCGAAAGGTGGAAGAGGCGCTGGTAGGTGCCCGCAGCCAGGTCGACGAGAAAGCCGCTGGCGGGGCCGCCGTCGCGGAGGTCCACGGCGAGCATGCGTCCCGGTTCGATCCAATCGCCGCTCGAGATGATGCCCGGTACGCGGGCGAGCGGGTGGAGGCGACGCGTTTCATGGTCGAGCCGCCAGATGGTCGAGACAAGGTCCTCGCTGAGCGCAACGAGGGCGTCCCAAGGGGCATCGGGGATCGGGGGCAGAAGCGACATCCCTGGCACGTCGAGGGTGGCGACGGTCGTGGCGGTCCACACCTGGCGGGGGCCACCCCCGCGCCCCCGGGCCGCCGGGTTGCCCGTCACGGGGCGAGCCTCGAGGACCTGAAAGCCGCGGTCGAGGCGGCAGCGGATGAGCAGGCGCCCCTCGGAAGGGAAGTACAACAGCGCGTCATCGCTCAGCGCACCGTTTGGAACGGCGACGTGCTGAGCAGAAGGGCGACCCGCGAGCTTCCTTACCTCCACCGCCAGGGCACCGTCCCGCTCCGTCAACCGCGCGACCTGCCCGCCACTCGGCGAGAATGCGAAGCGGCGTCGCAGCGGGACTTCGACGAGCGCATCGACGAAGTTCATGCCACCACCGCCTGCAGCGGCCGGTGGAGTAGCTCGTCAACCATGAGCGTTCGGGCTCCGCCGTGGACCAGCCGTGCGAAGAACGAGCCGATGCCCGACAAGCCGGTCCCGAACGGGGCTGTCACCCTCTCGCCGGACTCGTCAGGGAAGACGAGCAGACCGTCGTCGTGGAAGCGCCGCAGGTAGATGAGGCCGGCGAGGTCGAGCGCGAGCTCACGGAAGCGGTGGTCTCCCGTCACGGCATGCAGGTCGAGGAGGAAGTCGCCATCGCCCGCCAAGCCGTGACATTGGACGAGGCCGCCCCGCCACGGGCTGGCGACAACGGCCCGAGCCGCCGCCTCCGCGACGCGCAGATAGCGCTCGTCGCTCGTGATGGTGTAGGCGCGAACGAGCGTGGTCCCCACTCCTGAGGAGCCGTTGCACCAGTGGGGCGAGATGGCTGGACCCCGGCCGGGGCCCACCTCCCAGTAGGCCGCACCCTGGTCGTCGATGCGGGCTGCCCTCATGAGCGTCTCAACCGCCTCGAGGGCGAGTTCGCGGCAGCTCGGGTCGGCGAGCACGCACGCCGCGCCCAGTAGGAAGTATGCGATGCCGGCGGTTCCGTGCGCGAAGCCGTAGGAGGCGAGGCCGGCGAACGCCGAGTCCGCGTCTTCTCGGACCTGCCAGACCACGCCGTCGGGGCCTGGTCGCGCGGCGGCGGACAGGGCGGCGACAGCCCGCTCCGCACGCTCCAGGCAGCGTGAGTCGCCCGTGACCTGCCAATGGCGCAGCTGTGCCAGTCCAATCCCAGCGGTGCCATGGGTGATGTCCGGGTTGAACGTATGGATCGGCAGGGCGAGTGCCAGATCGCCTGCCCGCTCCCGCAGCGCCGGGTCTCCGAGCCAT
>JALYGD010000348.1 GCA_030777265.1 Actinomycetota bacterium
AGCCCCTCGAACAGCCCAGCCCGCCGCTCGCGCGGGTCCAGGCGCTCGACGGCCCGGTCGCCGGGGTCGACGTTCAACAGATAGCGGAGGTAGGGGACGGTGTTCCGCGCGGCTTCGTCCCACTCGGCGGTGCGCCTCATGACACGCTCGATGATGCGGGCCTCGTCGTCGGCCTCCTCGATCCCGAAGCTCTCCTTCGCCAGCTCCATGATCGGCAGGTAGGGAAGGACCCGCCCGAACGAGACGCAGTGTCCTTCGCGCCAGCTCACCTCTTCATGAGCGATGGAGCGGCGGAACTCCAGCAGGAGACGCGACTTGCCGATGCCCGCTTCGCCGGAGACGAACACCACCTGCCCCTCGCTGCGCCCCGCCTCCTCCAAGAAGCTCCGAAGCAGGCCCAACTCACGCTCCCGGCCCACGAAGGGGGTCAATCCGTGTTCGCTGGCCGCCTCGAAGCGGGTTCGGACGCCTCGCTCGCGCAGCACCTTGTACGTTGGCACGGCTGCCGCCTTGCCTTTCACGTCGAGTGCGCCCAAGTCCTTGAACTCGAAGTAGTCGCGGGCGGCCCAGTGCGTGCTCTCCGACACGTAGACGGACCCGGGCTCAGCAAGCTGCTCCATGCGGGCGGCCAGGTTCGTCGTGTCGCCTATGGCTGTGTACTCCATCCCGAGCTGGTCGCTGATCCTGCCTACGACGACGCGGCCGGTGTTGAGACCGACTCGGAAGCGCATCTCAGCGCCGTGCCGCTCCGCCACCTCGGCGAGGTAAGCCTCGAGGGCGCGCTGCATGTCCAACGCCGCCGAGACCGCTCGCCGCGCGGCGTCCTCGTGGGCGATCGGAGCTCCGAACAGCGCCATGATCCCGTCGCCGAGAAAGTGTGTGACGGTCCCCTCGTAGCGGTGGACGGCCTCGACCATCAACTCCACAGCGCCCTGCAGAATCAGGTAGGTGTCTTCCTCGTCGAGTTGCTCGGCAAGCTCGGTGGAGCCCACGGCGTCGGCGAACAGGACCGTCACGGTCCGCCGCTCTCCCTCCAACTCGGAGCGGCTCTTGAGGATCTTCTCGGCCAGGTGAGCCGGAACCGAAGCGGAGGTTTCAGGACTCGACATGTGCCAACGCCTCAGGTGGCTGCTCGCGTCACTGACAAGTTGAAGAGCCGGTCAGATCACTTGGAGCGTAGGTTCCAATCAGGCGGAGGTCCATGGCTCGCCTCTCTCGAACTGCATCCGGACACGCGAGGTGGTCGCTAGGGTCGCTCGGGTATGGAAGCGGTATCGGCCCTGCTCGCCGACATTGGAAGTGCCGCAGCTCCGCAGGTTTTTTTCGAGAAGGAGGAGAGGGGTGTCGCTGGCAAGACTCCTGTTCCCCCCGACCATTCCGCGCCTACCGCGGGGCGACCTGCAGGTGCCCAATAGCGCCTCAGCGACGGCCGCCCTCGAGCACCTCCAGGACCCCATCGAGGAGATGAAGAAGCGGATCAAGAGGCACGAGGCCGAAAGGGATCGCCGAAAACTGTTCCTCGACGTCTACTTGGGCATGACCGAGCGCATCCGTACCGGCCTCGAGGTGGGGCGATTCCTCGACAACAACTGGTTGACACATCTCACCTACCGCTTCGCCCGACTGTACTTCGATGCGGAAGACGCCTTCGACGCCGCTGATGGAACCTGCCCCGCAGCTTGGCAGCGCGCTTTCGACCTCACCGTCACAGGCGGCGCTACGGCCTTGGAGTGTGTGCTGCTGGGAATGAACGCCCATATCGGCTACGACCTGCCCCAGGTCGTCGCTGGAATGCTGCGCGACTTCGACCTCTCAAAGGAGGTCGCAGCCGATGAGCGCAAGATTGTGGGAAAGCTCGCACGACGGAAGTTCGACTTCGACACGGTCAACGTCATCATCGCCGAGACCATCGACAGCACACAGGAACGCCTTGGCGCCAGCTCCTCCATCATCGGAGTCGTCGACCGCCTCACGCTGCGCTTAGATGAATTGTTCAGCGAGCTCTTTATCCGTTACGTGCGGGAACTGAGCTGGGCCCACGGCCTCGCCCTGGCCTTCACTCCTGACGAGGAGCGTGAAATCGCTCGGCGACAGATCGAAGTCGCGGTATTGTTCGGCATCAAGCGCGTCGATCTCGTCAGCTACCTGCCGACACCTCTGCGGGTCCTGCCGCGCCTGTGGCGAGGTGAGTTCTGACATTCCTTTCGGAGCGCCTACCCCGGCTTTCTCTGGCCCGAGCCGGCTGATTCCCCGGAGATCACCCAGTCCCCGTCATGGTCTGTTCGACGAGCATGTCGACCACGGCGGTGAGGTTCCCGCCCCGTTGCGCTGCTTCGCGTTGCCGCCGCGCCCCGGTGCCCCGCTGCAGCGTCTCGCCCACGAGCCGTGACACCTCTTCCCACTCGCCGTGGTTCTCGAGGTCGGGGCGGAGGAAGTCGAGAAAGCGTTCGACCATGTCGCGGGCCGGGAAGGAGCGGCAGGTGGTGAGGTCGACGAGTTTTTCGCCGACGCCGTACCGCGCCGCTGCCCAGCGGGCGACGCGCATGACTTCCGGACGGGGTTGGGGCGGGTCCTCGTCGCGCACCGCCTGCCCGTAGCAGGTGCGCGCGAGCGACCGGGCCAGCCCCGCGACCATGACGGTCTCGTCCACGGTCGTGCAGACGTCGAAGACGCGGAACTCCAGGGTCTGGTGCTGTGGGGAGAGACGCGTGTCCCATTTCAGGTGGCTGGGATCGGGGACGGTCCCGGTCGCCTCGAGGTCCTCGACCACCTCGTCGTAGCGGGCCGCTGAGCCGAACGGGTCAGGCACCCCGCACACGGGCCAGCGGTCGTAGAGCAGGGTGCGGTAGCTGGCATAGCCGGTGTCCCGCCCCTGCCAGAAGGGGGAGTTCGTGCCCATCGCCTTGAGGACGGCCAGCCACGGCCGGGTGCGGTCCAGCGTGCGAATGGTGTGGTCGCGGCCGCCGACCGCGACGTGGACGTGGCACCCGAAGATCAGCTGCTCGTGGGCCAGCTGCTGGTAGGTGTCCGCGATGTCGTGGTAGCGCTCCCTGCCGGTGATCTCCTGCCGCTCAGCGTCGGCGAGTGGATGGGTGCCGCCGGCCGCGATGCGAGCGCCCTCCCTCAGTGCAGCGGCGGCGAGCTCCCGCCGCAGCCGGGCCAGCTCCTCGCGGAGCTCACCGAGAGAGCCGCACACCGGCGTCTCGGTCTCGATCATGGAGCCGCGCAGCTCGGTGTTCACGTGATCGCCCAGCGCAGCCTGCGCTGCCGACAGGATCTGCTCCACCTTCTGGCTGGGTTCGTGTGTGTCGACGTCAACGATCTGGAACTCCTCCTCCACGCCGATCGTGAAGTCCGGCTCGCCTCGCTCGTCGGCACGCCCGCCGTTGAGTCCGTCTGTCCGCCCACGCTGACCCCCTTGTTCACCCCGTCCCCGCCATGGTCTGGTCGACGAGCAGGTCGACCACGGCGGTGAGGTTCCCGCCCTGTTGCGCCGCTTCCCGCTGTCGCCGCGCCCCGGTGCCTCGCTCCACCGACTCGGCCACGAGCCGTGACACCTCTTCCCACTCGCCGTGGTTCTCGAGGTCGGGGCGGAGGAAGTCGAGGAAGCGTTCGACCACGTCGCGGGCCGGGACGGAACGGCACGAGACGAGATCGACGAGCTTTCCCTCGATGCCGTCC
>JALYGD010000349.1 GCA_030777265.1 Actinomycetota bacterium
AGTTCATGGTCGCTGTCGTAACCGGTCTGGGTTGGTAGGTCGAAGGCCACGGACAGCCCGGTTTGGCCCTTTTCGAGGTTGGCGCGGTAGAGGAGGTTCGACGCTGCAGCCGATGAGTGCCCCGAGTATGTCCGCATGATCCAGGGACGATCCCGAACGGATCGGGTGGGCGGGAAAGGTTCTGGCTGGTCGCGCTCGGGGGAGCGCGGCCGGGAGGGCGGGTTGCCCTGGGGTTGGTCGCGCTCGGGAGAGCTCGGGGTAAGCTGTGATGTCATCTGACGCTTCTCCTCCACGCAGCGCGAGCCTACCGAGTGTTCTGACTGGCACGATCTGTCAGGGGTCGGGGGCGCATCGCCACTGCGTGCGCCCAGCGGCGTCAAGGTGACAGACGTGATGGGTTCTGCTTACCTAGCGCGCTCGAAACGATAGCCCACGCTCCGCCCTCTTAGGGCAGCTTGAGGTCGCGGCCTTGGGGCTCCGCGACCCGCACATCGTCGACAACGAGGGAAGATGTTCGCACGGCGCCGATCCCGCCGCGTTCGGGTCTTGGTTGCGCTCGCCGTGGTGGTTGCCGCCTTGGTGCCATTGAAGGCGACCGCCCAGGACCTCGAGGAGGTTCAGCAGGAGAGGGACGCCCTCGAGCGCACAGTCGCCGACGTCACGGCGGAGCTCGACGAGCTGCAGGCCAACGTCGCCGTGACACGCGATGAGGTCGCCACCTTCGAGCAGCGCGAATGGGAGCTGGAAACCCGGGCAGCCGCTATCAGCGCGGCCCTGCAGGACAGGGCGAGGTCGAGCTTCATGCACCGCGACCTCAGCACGCTCGAGTCGATCCTGTCGGCGGAGGGTCCCGAGGGCGCCCTCGAGCGGGCGGGTCTCATGGAAGCTCTGTCACGCCGGGACGTTGCCACGCTCGAGAGCTCGACGGCGCTGCGTACCCAGATGACGCAGAACCGTGCCCTGCTCAAGGCGAAGAGCGCTGAGCTCGACGCTCTCGAGGAGCAGATGGTGACGCGTTCTGCCGAGCTCCAGCAGCGCTTCGCCGCCGTCTCCGCGACGTACGTTGAGTTGAAGACACGCAAGGAGCGCCAGGTGACGCTGGCCCAAGGCGCTCAGAACGGCATCTACGCCTGCATATTCAGCGGCGCGCACCACTTCCGCGACACCTGGGGCGCCCCGCGTTCTGGAGGACGGAGACACCAAGGCACCGACGTCTTCGCGCCGTACGGCGCCCCCATCTACGCGTTCACGAACGGCGTCGTCCAGCGCCTGTCGAATGGCGGGCTCGGGGGAATAGGCCTGTATCTGTGGGGCGACGACGGCGTGCGCTACTACTACGCGCATCTCGCCGGGTACGCGCCGGGCACGTCGGTCGGGGACCGAGTGGAGGCCGGCGAACTGGTGGCTTACAACGGTGACAGCGGCAATGCCGATCGGGGAGCGCCGCACGTCCACTTCCAGGTGCACCCCGGCGGGGGAGGTCCGCTCAACCCCTATCCCTGGGTGTCGGCCGTCTGCTCCCGTGGTTAGCGGTATGCCGGTGGTGACGCCCATCTCACCGAAATCTTGTCCGAGAATCACGAGGTCACCTTGACGCTGTGGGAGGTGCGCCTGTGCTCCACCTGGGCAACGGCAGCGGCTGTCCCGACGGCTTACTCGGGGAGCGGTAGGCGTCGCGCTAGTCGACTCCGTGGAGGACCCTCTCCGGGCGGTCTTGTCCACGCAGCCTGCCCGGTGGCGGCACGGGTCGGCTAAGCGACACGGAGGGCGACGAGCACCCCGTCGCGCAGCGGCACCAGGCTCGAGACGTAGCGGCGGTCCGCAGCCACGAGCGCGTTGTGCTCGCGTATCGCCTCGGTCCATCCGGGATGGTCGGGCGTCGCCTCGTCAGTGGCCACCCGTCCCTGCCAGAGGGTGTTGTCGCAGAGGTAGAGGCCCCCTAGCCGGATCCGCTCGGCGGCGTTGCGCCAATGCTCGGGGTAGCGCTCCTTGTCGGCATCGCAGAAGACGACATCGAACTCCCCGTCGTGAGCTCCGAGCACCTCGGCAGCGTCCCCGACGTGGAAGGTGAGGTGCTGCCATAGGCCGGCATGGACGAGGAAGCGCTCTGCCTCGGTTGCATTCTCGGGGTCGAGGTCGGTGCAGATCACCTCGCCCGCGCCCTTGAGTGCACGAGCGAACCAGTACGCCGAGTAGCCGAAACCCGAGCCGAGCTCGAACACCCGTCGGGCGCCCACCGCCGCCGCCTGCTGCTCGAGGAAGCGGCCGACCGTCCGACCAACAATGGGGAAGCTCAACCGGCGCGCGCGCTGCTCCATCTCGTCGAGCACCGGATCGTCATGCTGGCCGTGCGTGAACTCGTCAAGGTAACGCTCGACGGCAGAAGTCACGATGCCGTTCACGGTCTCTCCCAGGTCTGCAGCAACGGTGCGAGCGTAGTGAGGGTTGTGTCGTAGCGGCCCTACTTCCGCTGTGCGCTGACCGCACATCTGGTCCAGGGTTACGATGCACGGAAAAGAGAGCCTGCAGTGACGCAGCTGGCAGGCTCTGCGGCGCAGGATGGGAGGAGAGCCTCCATGGGACGTCATCTGCTGGTGTGGGACGCGCCGAATGTGGACATGACCCTCGCGAACATCATCGACAGCAAGCCGACGGCGAAGGAGCGCCCCGACCTCGACGTTCTCGGTGAGTGGCTGATGGACCGGGCCGGCAACGCGAACGAGGTCGAAGCTTGTGTGTTCGTGAACGTCTCACCACACGTCGCCGGCCCGATGCGCGGCTGGGTCTTGTGGCTGCTCGAAGAGGGCTTTCGAGTGTTCGCCAAACCGAAGATCGCTGACAGCGATGTGGATGCGGACATGCTCGCCCACATCGAACGTCGGTTCGAGGAAGGCGACCTCGAAGCCGTCTACGTGGGTTCGAACGACGCCCGCAACTTCCTCGAGCCACTCGAGAAGCTCACCAACAGCGGGATCGGCGTCACGGTGCTCGGCTTCGCCGAGTATGCGGGCGGTCTGTCGATGAGCGACCGGTTGCGTTTCGTCGACCTCGAAGACATCCCCGGCCTGTTCGCCGAACCGCTACCGCGAATCAACCTCGAGAACTTGCCCGTCACCGGCCGCTGGTTCGAGCCGACGGGTCCACTCGGCGCTGCTCGTGAGTCGCGGGACATGGGCGAAGGGGTCGAGGTCGGTGTACCACGTCCCCACGCACAGCCGCCGGATGCTGACATCGTGGCATCATCGCGGGCCGCACTCGGCTAGCGCCCCCCATGCTGGGCGGCGCGACGGTCGGTGTTCGGACGGAGGTCGGCCGATTGCGCACCGTGCTCGTGCACCGGCCGGATCTCGAGCTGCGCCGCGTGACGCCTTCGAACATGGACGAGCTGCTGTTCGACGAGCTGGTGTGGGTCGACAGGGCGCAGGAAGAGCACGACGACTTCGTAGCAGTGCTGCGCGCCACCGGCTGTGAGGTCCTCTACCTCGAGCGGCTCCTAGCCGACGTGCTCAGCGACGGCGAGGTCGCCCGCGAGGTGGTCCGCAGCCAGGTGACGGATACGACCTCAGGCCCCGGGCTCGTCGACAGGGTGCGTGGGTTCCTACTGGAGCTGCCGATCGAAGGGCTTGTCCGCCACCTCATCGGCGGGGTGGCGCTCAAGGACCTCGGCGAGACCGATAGCCTCGTCGCGCGGGTCCACCGCCCCCTCGAGCCGCTGCTGCGGCCGCTGCCGAACGCCGTGTTCATGCGCGACTCCTCCGCCTGGGTGGGGGAGGGAGCAGTGATCTCCCCCATGAACCGGCTCGTGCGCCGCCGCGAGGCCGACCTGTTGCGGCTCGTCTACCTGCTCCACCCCCGCTTCGCGGGCGTCCCGATCTGGTTCGGGGAGGAACGGCGCGAGTACTACCCCGCCACCGTCGAGGGGGGCGACATACTCGTCGTCGCCAACGACGCCCTCGCCATCGGTGTTTCCGAGCGCAGCACCCCCCCAGGCGTCGAAACCTTGGCGGTGCGGCTGTTCGACGCTGGGGTGGTCAGCCGCATCCTCGCGGTTGAGCTGCCTCGAGCGCGCAGCACGATGCACCTCGACACGGTCGTCACCATGGTCGACCGCGGCACATTCCTCCTCTACCCGCACATCCGGCCGCACGTGAGATGCTTGCGCCTGACTCCGCGGCGGGACGGAGGGTTGGAGGTCGCCGAAGGTGGCGACCTTGTCAGCGAGCTGGCGTGGGCTTGTGGGGTCGAGCGGGTGCGGTCGCTTGAACCGGCCCTCGACAGCGTGGAAGCGGAGCGCGAGCAGTGGAACGACGGCAACAACGTGCTCGCGGTCGCGCCCGGAGAGATTGTCGCCTATGAGCGCAATCCCTCCACCAACTCCGTGCTCGAGGAGGCAGGCCTCACCGTCCACCGCATCCCCTCCTTCGAGTTGCCCCGCGGGCGCGGCGGCCCACGTTGCATGACCTGCCCGATCCTGCGGGCCCCCCCTGATGCCCGCTTTCCCTTCGAGGCAGTGGCAAGACCGGCGGTAATGCCGGAGCCGTGCCAGCCACCCCGGGGCGATCAGTAGGTACGAGGCCTGTCAGTTGTTGTGCAGGCCGAGTGCGAGCACCCTTGCGAGGTTGATCGCGGTGTCGCGGTGGGGCCAGTCACAGGCGGTCGCAGGCAGCCAGGAGGGTTTAGCCTGAGACGTCGAGACCCACCGCCGGGAGGCTGTGATGCCAGAGGCAGTCATCTGCGCCTATCGGCGCAGCCCCATCGGGCGGGCCTTCAGGGGCTCGATGACCGAGATGCGTCCCGACGATCTCAGCGCAGTCATCATCCGGGCAGCCTTGGCCCAAATCCCCGGACTCGACCCCGCTGACATCGATGACCTCATGCTCGGCTGCGGCCTTCCGGGCGGTGAGCAGGGCTTCAACCTGGGGCGGGTGGCGGCCATCCTGCTCGGCCTCGACCGTTTGCCAGGTGTCACCCTTACCCGCTACTGCGCCTCCTCCCTGCAGACGACTCGCATGGCCTACCACGCCGTCAAGGCTGGCGAAGGCGAGGTATTCATCTCTGCGGGGGTCGAGATGGTGAGCCGTTACGTGACGGGCCATTCCGACAGCCTCCCGGGCACGAGGAACTCGAGGTTCGAGGAGGCGGAGCGGCGCTCCGAAGAGCGTGGACGAGGGGGGGCGGAGGAGTGGTGCGACCCGCGTGGATGGGGCGCGCTGCCGGATGTCTACATCGCCATGGGCCAGACGGCGGAGAACGTCGCCCAGCTGAGGAACGTCTCCCGACAGGAACAGGACGAGTTCGCCTGCCGCTCCCAGCGACTCTACGCGAAGGCGTTCGCGGACGGGTTCTGGGAGCACGAGATCGAACCCATCACCCTACCGAACGGGCAGGTCTTGTCGCAGGACGACAGCCCCCGGACGAACACCGCGATAGAGCGGCTGGCCGAGCTCAGGCCGGTCTTCCGGCGCGACGGCACGGTCACCGCCGGCAACTCCTGTCCGCTCAACGACGGCGCGGCCGCTGTCATCGTCATGAGCGACGGCAAGGCGCGTGAGCTCGGTGTCACGCCGCTTGGCCGGATAGTCTCGACCGGCGTGTCCGCGCTCAGCCCGGAGATCATGGGGCTCGGCCCGGTTGAAGCCTCGCTGCAGGCGCTACAACGGGCCGGCATGACGATCGATGATGTGGATCTCGTCGAACTCAACGAGGCCTTCGCGGCGCAGGCCATTGCGAGTTACCGCGATCTCGGCGTCGACCTCGACAAGCTGAACGTCCATGGCGGCTCGATTGCGCTAGGCCACCCCTTCGGTATGTCGGGGGCTCGTCTGACCGGAACGCTCCTGAACGGACTGCAGTCCGAGGACGGCTCCGTCGGGCTCGCGACCATGTGCGCCGGCGGCGGCCAGGGTATGGCGATGATCGTCGAACGCCTCTCGTGAGCGGGCGCTAGGCAGGAGCGACGCGAGAGAGCCGTCTTAGCTCTCCTAAGACGGCGACGGAGGTGATCACGGGAGCCCTGCGCCGGCGAGTGCTTCCGGTGCCGGCGTAGTCAAGCCGAGAAGCTCAAGGTGTGCTCCGTGTTGTGCTTGTGCAATGCACCGCCCAGGAGGCTGCTGGTGCAGTAGACGTTCCAGCAGATGACCGGCTTGGTGGGGCAGCCCTCCACGAAGCAGGTTTCCATGCTCGTACGGACCCTGTGCTTCGCGCATTCGCGCATGACGATACGTTCGGGCAAGTCCCCCTCCTCGATCGCAGGCCTCGTTGCGCTTCTTATCGGCGCGTCCCAGCTTGAGATGAAGTCCAGAGTTGGGCGTGTGCACGAGTTCCGATGATCAGGTTCCCACGCCGCCCGAATCACCAAGCCGGGTCGAGTTCTCAGGCAAGCCCATCGGGAGCCCGGATTTCGGCGACGGTGACATCGAACGCCCCGGACGGCGCGTCAGCTTGCAGCGTGTCGCCCGGGCGGGCCCCGAGAACCGCTTGTCCGATGGGGGACGCTACCGAGAGGACCTCGAACTCTGCGTGTCTCTCCTCGCGGCTGCCGGCGACGAGGTACGTCTCCTCTTCCCCCTCGATAACGAGGGTCACGATGACCCCCGGAGTCACCACATCGGTGCGCGGCGGCTCGCCGACCTTCGCTTCCCGCAGCAGGGACTGGAGTTGGCGGATACGAGCCTCCATCTTGCCCTGCTCGTCCTTGGCCGCGTCGTACTCGGCGTTCTCCCGCAGGTCGCCGTGCGACCGCGCCTCCTCGATGGTCGCCGCCATCCGGGCGCGCCCCTCCGTCCGCAACTCCTCGAGCTCCGCCCGCAGACGGTCGTGGGCCTCTTGGCTCAGCCACGTCTCGGACACGTCGGCACGCTCCTGACTCAGCGGTGGCTGGGAATGGTGGACCTCGCCAGGCTGGCCTAGTCCACGAAGCAGGATGTGCCAGGGTAGCGAGCTGGGAGGTTGGCGACGACCTCGGGCATCTGGAGTGATCTCCTTGACGCCTCGTTCGTGCCCAGCAACCAGATCAGATGATCTTCGTCGGTTGGCTACTCTCTGCGCAGATGCTCGACTGCTGGGTGCGACTGGAGTCTCAGCTCGAGCTCGCCTGAGGGGAGTAGGTCGAAGCCCGTGGTGGCCCTCCGTGATGTCGTCTATCACCTTTACGAGCGGCGGCTACAGGCCCAGGTCGTTGCTGCCCCGATGCCGCGCCACGTCGGCGTCATACTCGACGGGAACCGCCGTTATGCCCTGGAGCGGGGGATGGATGACCCGAACCTCGGTCACCTCGCGGGCGCACGCAAGATCGACGAGTTCCTCGACTGGTGCTGGGAGCTGAACGTCCCCTACGTGTCGCTGTGGCTGCTGTCCACCGACAACCTCGACCGTGACGCGGCAGAGGTGAGCGGCTTGCTCCGCATCATCGAGGACACGGTGCTGCGTATCGCCCATCATCCGAAGGCCGTCGAACGGGGATTGCGGGTGAGCACGGTCGGCGCGCTCGACTTACTGCCCGAGGAGACGCGGCGCGCGCTGAAGGACGCCGAGGAGGCAACCGCCACCCATGACCGTTTCTTTCTGCAAGTGGCGGTCGGGTACGGCGGGCGTCGGGAGATCATCGATGCTCTGCGGAGCCTGCTGTGGGAGAAGGCGGCCGACGGTGGCAGCATCGAGGAGGTCGCCGAGGCGCTGCGTCCGAAGGACATAGGCGACCATCTTTACACGACGGGCTTCCCCGATCCTGACCTCATCATCCGCACGTCCGGAGAGTTACGCCTGTCGGGTTTCCTGCTGTGGCAGAGCGCGCACAGCGAGTTCTACTTCTGTGA
>JALYGD010000350.1 GCA_030777265.1 Actinomycetota bacterium
GGGTGAGGAGAGCAAAGATTGTCGGGTGATCAGAGGGACCTCGTCCTAAGAACCACTCAAAGAGCGAACCCGGCTGTGCCCAGGTTCAGCAACGTCAGGACGCCGAACCGCGGGTAATCCCAATACCTGAATACCGTGTCGTTCTCAATTAGCCGGCGCCCAGTCATCCTTCCCCGCTCGCTGTGAGCCATTCCCACCGCGCGGCAGAATCCAACCGTGCGCTCGTGCCGTCTAAGCTAGGCTACCCCTCCGCCAAGGGCGCGGAACGCCCGCGACAGACCTCCCCACGGGCGGGTGACCTACGTACAGACATCGAGCGGCCGGGAACGGTGTGAGGTGTCATCCCAAACCAAGACCTCACCCCGCGGACTCAGTCCCGTATCAGCTTGGATCCGGACGAATGTGAGCAGCGGGGACCCGTCTCTCGGCGCCAGTCCTCCAGGTAGGCGTGGGGACCACGTCCCCGTGTTCAGGTATTCGGGCGGCGACGCCCCCGTGAGCACGGGGAACCGCTCTGCGATGTGCGTGTGACCGAAGACGTAGTAGGGGGCGCTTGCTTGCGACGACGCGAGGACGCGATGGATCGCGACGGTCGCTCGGTGCAGGTAGCCACCTCGTTGGGTCGGCCGTCCACCGCGCGCTCGGTGAACGAAAGACTTGCTCAGGAGACGGGCGGCCATCGACCCGATAGACACCTCGGCCAGCTCGTCGATGGCCTCGACGGTCGCGGGGTCGAGGCCGACGTGCGCGGCGTAAGGCCGGAGCACCTTCTCGCGGTACTCCCTCCGGCGCTCGCGGCGGTCTGGGTGCAAGAGCTTCACGGCGTGGCGAAGCACGGACGCGCCCGTGCGCGCCTTCCCAGAGCTCTCGAAGGAAGCCGCCAGCGGAAGGTCGAGGCATTCCTCGTCGCCGCGGGCGTAGGGCCGTAGCAACGTCGCGAACGAGTTGATGTCGTGGTGCTGGTGGCCATGCTCCGCGTATACGACGCCAGGAACGTGGTAGATCCACGGCTGGAACGTGATCCGGTCCCCCGCTCCGGTGCACTCGCTGGCCCGCTCGACGAGACGTCGGAAGTGGTCTTGGACGGCAGGTCGCACGAGGTCGATGTCGTGGTTGCCCGGTACGACATCGACGGCAAGGCCGGCCGCAGCGAAGCGGCCAACGGCGACGAAGAAGAGTGGTTCCTGTCGAGCGATCTCCTCGAGCTTCTCGATAGCGGCCTCCGTCGACGTCTCCAGCCGGCTGCGCCCCTCCGCAGTTCGCGCCCCGACCTTCAGGAAGTCGAGCGAGTCCCCTAGTAGCACCAGCCGGCAGTCACGATTCTCGGTCGAGGCGACGTCGCGCATGTGATCCAAAAATGTGGCGAAGGCACGCGTGTATATGACGCTCTCGGATGGCGAATGCGCGCCCAGATGGAGGTCGCTCAGGAATACGACCTCAAGGTTCACAGGTTCCGGCAAGGACGGCCACCTTTCTGTCAGCGGGCTGACGGTCATGAGACGCTCGGCAGCAAGACAATGGCCGTCATGTTTACGATGCCGTGGGCGAGAGCGACCCCGATGACAGAGCCGGTGCGGTGCACGAACCAGCCGAAGACAAGGGTGACCCCCCCGCTGAATGCGACGAACGAGAGCGAGTCCGACCCGCTGGCCGCGGCGGTCGACAGCCCGGCGGCGAAAAAGATGCCGCTGATGCCGAAGAGTCGACACAGCGAACGCTGGATCATCCCTCGGAAGACAACCTCCTCGAGACCGCCGAGGAGCAGGAGGACGACGGATCCCACGAGGACATAGAACGGGTTGTCGCCCTCGATGAGCGGGCTCGGCTGTGGTAGCTCCCAGGCGACAAGGGCGAGTGGCACCCCGATGAGCGCGATCGTCCGCTGCTGAGGTGTCCACCGTAGTCCCAGCTCGGCGCCGCGAGCGTCGTTGAGCCGTGCGGTTAGGACGACCGCCGACGCAAGCGCGAGGCTTATCAACCCGTACCAGAAGATGGGTGAGACCTCGTTGTTGGGGACGGCGAGGCTGGCGATGCGAAGGGTGGGTACGAGCCCGAGGACGGGCAGGGTGGACAGGTGGTAGTCGGCTCGAGACATCGAGTCGCCGGTAATGACCGGCCCGGTGCTCATGGCGACGACGTAGTGGTTCAAGAGCACGAGCAGCACCGCCCCATGGCAGACCGCGCCCGCCGGTGCACGCCATCCGTAGCCGACGATGTCGGCTACGGCGAGGACCAACAGGTAGCCGAGGACGATACGCCGCCAACGCCGCGTATCACCGGTGGAGTTCGACACGGGTGAGAGCCTCGCCTCGCGGTGGGTCATGATCGCTAGAGGAACCGAGCCAGCCGGGCCACCGTGGCCACGACGAACGCGATCAGCAGCGGCACGACCGCGGTGTCGAGCACCCCAGCCGAGTGCCGCCACCGATGGCCGGCTGCCCGCGTCAGCTCACGCTCGACCAGGAGCACGATGAGGAGGATCGCCGCGACGGCATCGACGATCGACTTCGGGGACGCTTGGGAGAGCAGGTCGACAGCCGACCTCCCGATCGTCGTGGTCATGAGCGGGCGTTCCCTCCGCGGCTGCCTCGACGGCTCGGCCTCCTCGTGTCCAGTGCCACGGCCAGCAGCGTGAGCGTGAGCAGGACCGCCAGGCTGAGACGGGGCGACCACGCCCCGGCATAGAGCGTTCCGGCTGCCACCGCCGTCGCCAGGACGAGGCTGAGAGCTACCGCCAACGTCAGCTCCGCGAGCCGGGACTCGAGGCGTAGGAGCTTTACCCATGCCAGGCCGGGGCAGAGTAGGAGGAACGGCAGCACGACGAACGGGCGCAGGCCGGGAAAGGCGCCGGTGAACGTCACAATGCTAACCGTGGTGCTGGAAAGCAAGAGTAGATTTCGCCGCAGCGTCGGCGTCGTCGTCACTGCTCGTCCTCGCTCCAAGCGTTGGCCTCGAAGATGGTGGCGTCCCGGTTCGCGAACACGAGCTTAAAGAGCGGCGAGCCGGCGAGCTGGCTCTCGAGCCCGTCCAGCGACCCGGGCGGCCAGATACCGAGGAGCTCGACGTGGGCTTTCTGCGAGCGGGTGATCAGCACGAACAGACGGCGATCGGGTCGCTCCATCACGAGTGACGCCACATCCTCAAGTCTTGGCAGAGGCTGTTGGCGCTGCTCGGCGAGGGCGGTGAGGGTGCGGTGCCGATAGTCGGCGTAGTGGCGAGATCGCCACGGGACGTTCTCCGAGCCCGCCACCAGGACTGACCCTCTTGGCGAGATGGAATAGAGGTGGTCGATCGCCTGGATCTCCGATGACGTGAACTGGTTCGCTCTCTCGTTGCCATACCTGGCGAAGAAGAAGGCCACGAGCATGGCGACCGTGATCAAGCCGACCTGAACGGTCTTGGCCCGTGAGGCCTCCGATCGATGGAGAGGAAAGAAGAAAGCAGCGGCAAAGAAGGCGACGAAGGGAAGGGAGAGGAGGTAGATGCGGAGCAGAATTTCACCGCCGTAAGACTGCATGGCCAACAAGGAGAAGGGCGCGAGGGCAAGCACCCCACATGCCACGTCGCGATGGCGGTGCCCAAACCGTCGAAGGGCGCCGAGAAGGGCGAGAACCCAGAGCCCCGCTGTCATCGCCAGGCGGACGCGCAGCACGAAGAGATGCTCGGGCGTCCCCCGGAGCCGGTTGCCGATGTTGGCCTCTGCGTTCTTGGACAAGTCGCCGAGACCTGATGTCACCCCCGACAGATGGCTCGCAAGATAAGCAACGGTCATGAAGGCAACCCATGTGACGACGACGACCGTCATCAGAACGGGAAGGCCGCGGGCCGCGCAGCGGCGTGCGGCCACCAGCGCGGTCACGGAGATGAGGGCCGCGAACGGGGTCAGTTGGTGGCTGCCGACCATGACGGCGAAGACGATGATAACGATGGCCATTAAGCCGACACGGACGGGAGCAGTGATTAGACCGTCGTCATGGAGCTCCCCCGGCTCTCGCCACCAGAGCAGCCGCAGCGGACGCGCTAACCACCGATGCCTCGCGCCCGTCCTCTCATCGCCCCGCTCATGGGTCCCTACCTCTCTCACGGTTCGGAACCAGGTGAGCAGGACGGCCAGGATGACCAAGTAGAGGAAGTAGGCGAACGCCTGAGGCGAGAAGTAGTCCTGGCCCACCCAGTTGGTGAGGAAGAAGATCCACACCGCTAGCCATACGACGCGAGGGTCGTTGGTTACGGCCCGAAGGATCAGGACCACCGGTGCCAAGAACAGCAGGTTAAAATAGACCGATGCCCAGCGGGTGAAGCTGATCGGATTGGCAAAGCCGGTGAGCTCGGAGAGGAGCGCGGCCAGGATGAAGAACCCCGGCCAGTTGAAGTAGGCGTCGATTCGCGTATCGACGCTGCCCTTCCGGGCGATGTGATCGGCGATGCCGGCGTGGCGCCACGACACCGCGAACCTGGGCACCTCCTCGACGAACGCTGTCGCTCCATAGAGCATCAGGATGAGGATGCCGAGGTGGAGCAGCATCAGCGGGACCCTCGAAGGGAAGCTCCGGAGGAGCAGGCAGAAGCTCACCGTCAGGATGGCGAGGGCGACCAACGCAAGTACCGGAAGAACCGACACGAGGCCGAGGTCGTCCATTGCCCGGAGATCGATCTGTCTGACGGATCGAAGCCACAGGAAAAGGGCGGCGACAAGGAGAAGGCTGACGGATGCGAGAGAGACGGGACGCGCCCGCCTCGGTCCGGGACGAGGCTCGAGGTGTGGACGTCTTCGCCCGTCCCTACGGTGGCGGGAGGGCCCGGGTGGAATCGGCGCTTCCGTCGCCGAGGAGGCCATCGGGGGACGGACGGAGTCGGCGTTGAGTCGGCGAACTCGAACAAGCGCCCATGCACCGACCACGTACTGCGTCACCACCCAAGCCCACGCCATTCCCGCTAGGCCGTAGGGTCTGGCTGCGAGGGCGGCACTTACCACGGCAGCGAGGCCGCTCGCCGCCCCGACGAGGACCGCCTCCGGCAGTCTCCGTGTCGCCCGGCAGGCGGCGAAGTAGACTTGGACGAACGTCAGCGGCAGGAACCCGACGAGCAGGATGCGAAGCGGCGTCGATCCCTGCGCGGCGTACTCGTCACCCATGATCCCGAGGAAGAAGCTGGCAAACAGCGCCAGACCGGCCGCAGCGGCCGAGCCGAGCCCGAGCGCCGACCGCGCAGCCGAACGCACGGCGGCCGGCAGGGACTCTGGACGATGCGAAACCTCGGCGAAGAGGGCGACGCCCATCGAGATGGGAATGATGTACGCCACCCAGGCCATCATCCAGATCGTGTACCAGAACGCGTTCTGCGCCGGTGACAGGAGCTCGGTGACGACGACCGGGAGTACCAGCCCGGGCGCACGCTCGGTGAGCGTCAGCGCATGGTTGGGCAGTCCGACGCGGATGAGTCGCGCCGCGACCGCTCCCTCGACACGAGGGCGGAAGCGATAGCGAGCGAGTGACCGCCTCAGGTGGACGCCCCCCATGAGGCACGCACCCACGCCTGCGGCGACCCACAGTGAGAAGAGCTGGAGCGAGCTGGCCTCGTCGGTCGTCGCGGCCAGGACGACCAGGGAGACCGCCGCGACGCAGCCGAAGAGCACGTTCCTGCTGAGGACCTGCGCCCCCCGCCCCACCGCCATCGACACCTGATCCAAGACGATGTTGACGGTACCGAGCACGCACATGGCGAAGAACAGGCCGGTGAACGCGACGGACGCGGCGACCACATCGAGCTCGGCGAATGCGACAGAGCTCAGGAACAGAAAGAACGCCCCGGCGACCAGCGACCCGAGGGCGACGACGGTGATCGCCGTGTCGAGCAGCACGGAAGTCCGGTCCTGGTATCGCGGGAATAGGGTGATGAAGGCGGAGCCCAGCCCCAAGGCGCCCAGCTGCGTGCACAGCATCATGGCGGCGATGGCACCGGCGGCGAGTCCGACCGACTCCGGAGCGAAGAGCCGAGCGGCTAGGACCCAGAAGACGAACCCCAGTGCCATGGAGACGGCGCGGCCTGTGATCATGCCCATTGAGCTGACGAGCATCGGCTGACGGTGCCCGGCTTCTACGGACCGGGTCAAGGCGACGTCACGAGGTCGACGATCGATTTCGGGGGGGGCCAGAAGTCTGGCGGTGGGGGACGAGCTCCCGGAAGATGGCGACGTAGTTGAAGAAGATGAAGCAGACGAAGTAGGGGATCCATCGTGGCTCGCCTCGCACCAGGCTCAGCCCGATCCCCCGTATGCCTCCTGCCAGTGGCAACCCGAGCAGCCACGCGCCGCTCAAAGGATGCTTCGACACCATCCGTGCGAGGCCGGCGCCGTCGGCCGCCCACTGCCCCTGGGCGAAGGCGAAGCCGTTCTCGAAGCGGTGAGTCACGATCGTGCGGGTCGACACTCCGATCTTCGCTCCGGTCTGCTCTAGGCGCCAACGCATCTCGATGTCCTCACCGGAGACGAAGCGTTCGTCGAAACCGTGCTCGAGAAGGAACTCCCGCTCGAAGATCGTGGCTACCAGTCCGAACCAGTGCTTACTCCGACCCCACCGGTGATGGTTTGCGAGCGCGTTTCCCCAGTAATCGGTCGCACCCACGCTGTCAAGGCCAGCCTGCAGGGCAGCGTAGCCCTCGCTGGTGAACTCCTCAAGGAGTCGCTCGAGGGCCCCGTCGGGCAGGACGACGTCGGCGTCGATGAGGGCAACCCACCGACTGCTGGCGGCTTCGGCTCCGAGCAGGCGGGCGGAGGGGAGGCCTCGGCCCTCGTCGGAGAGGATGTGGGTCGTGTACCGACGGGCGATGTCGAGCGTCGAGTCGGTGGACATCCCGTCGACGACGATGATCTCGCGCGGGTGCGAACGGGAGATCGACTCAAGGCAGGCGTCGAGGAGGTTCTCGGCGTTCCGCACCGGCACGACGACGGAGATGTCGAGCAAGAGGTCACATCCCAGCCAGGACGGCTAACTGATGCCGGCTTCTGCCAAGGCCTTCTTGAGGTGGTCGACGATGACGTAGGACGCCTGGTCGGGCGGAAACCCTACCGGAACCCGCAGCAGGAACGACGGCGCGCCCGTGAGGGCCTTGGCCAGCACCTCCGCCTTTTCGGCGAAATGCCGCTCGATCGGCAGCATGCCGGTGGCCCCGAGTGCGTTCACCAGCTCTCGGGAATGGAGGCTCATCTCCCGGTGGAAGTTCCCAATCAGGCGGCTGACCATCCAGGCTCGGTCCTTGCCCTCGAGCACGGCGTCGTGCCCGTCGAAGCGCTCGACGAAGACGACGACGGCGAGCTGGGCGCGTTCGGAGATGCGGGCCCCGGGGAACGCCTCCCTCGGTGTCACCATGATGTGCTCCGGCGACCATCGGCGAGTGACGCCCGCGAGGCGGGGGTAGCGCGTCACGACCGGATGAACCATCGTCGTCAACTCGGCGATGGGCTTCGACAGTCGAGAGGGCACTAGCGGCTTACGCTTCTCTCGAAAGATGTGAGGATAGATGGGACGGTGGTGTGGCTTGATGAACATGGGTTTGGCGTAGCCTAGGAGTTGCCCGTCGCCCGACAGGAAAGCCCAGTCGTCACCCATGAAGGCGAACCCTTCGAGTCGGACGAGCTTGGCGACCGTGCTCGTCTTTCCGACACCACCCCACGCCGGCATGCATAAGCCGTGGCCGCGAAAGTCGACCGTCGCGGCATGGATCATGGCGGCGTCCCGGGTAACGGCGACCCGGTCTACGAGGGGAAGGGTGGCGGTCAGGAGCTCCCTCGTGCCGTTCACGCGGAAGCCCTGCTCGTCGCGCAGGATCTGCACGTTCATGTCCTCTACGTGCAGCGACTCGTCGGTGTACCGGTAGTCGTGCTCGCCGTAGGACACTCCGTCGACGGGCACGATCTTCCCGGTGATTCTCAGATCGTGGTGATCGAGGCCCTCGGACAAGAACGGTTCGAACATGTCCTTCATCAGCGAGGCTGTTGGTGCCTCCTCGGCGACACCCATGCCCACCCGATCGTGAATGTTGAACTCAATCCATTTGCCCATCGGTTCAGACCTTTCTGCCTGAGGAGGCCAGCGCGGCGCCCGCTTCATCTCGACCGCTCGAGCGACGGAACGCCCCTGTCACCGTCCCCTTGACGAAACCGGCGGCGGCCACGGAGAAGCCCACCACGATGACCAGCCCCCGGATGAGCCCCGACGGGTCGAGACCAGCAATCGTGTCCAGCGCGCCCCGGGCGACACCACGTGGAAGAGCGCTGACGGCGTGCGTCCTCTCCGACGCCAGCCCACTGGTCATGCCCTCCAAGCTAGCGACCTGGGCCTTCGACAGCCCCTCGGCGTAGCACCTCGACCAGAAGTAGCCCCATCGCGAGCGCTCGGGTGGAACGGTATGGAGGACTCGGGCCCGCGGCTCCGTGATGAAGAACCGCTCCGGCCAGTGTCGGTTGGCGCGAATGCAGAGCTCGGTCTCTTCGCACCCGAGCGGCCTGGTTCCGACTCGGCCGATGCCCTCTCGGAACCCACCGACGGCGTCGAACACCTCTCGTCGTAACGACATGCTGGCGCCGATGAGGTTCCGGACCCGACATGGGCCAGGCGGCGAGCCTCGGTAGCTGCAGCCGACCACCCAGTCGAACTCCTCAGGGAACCATCGTGGTCGCGCTCGCTCCCACGAGGGCTGGACCCAACCGCCCACTCCCAGCACGTCGGGGTCCTCGTACGGTGCGATGAGCGCTTCGAGCCAGTTGGGTTCCGCCGTGGCATCGTCGTCGAGGAAGACGATCACGTCCCCCTTCGACTCCTCCACGCCCGTGTTGCGGGCCCCGGCCAGCCCTTGGCGTCCGCGGTTCTTTACGACGACGATGTCGTCGTCCTTCTCCGCTCGAACTCGGTCGAGCAGGGATGGATTGTGGTCGACGACCAGGATGGTCTCGAGCGGCGGGGTCGTCTGGCGTCTCACCGAAGCGATCGCGGCCACCAGGTCGTCCCACCGCCGCTCCGTGTAGCAGCAGATGACGACCGAGAACGAGGGGCACGGGGCGCCAGGTTCACCCTCGCTCGACGGAGCCGCTCCACCCTGCGGTTGGGACAAGGGGGTTGCGGGAGATGGGCTCAAGGCGCCACGGTGATGACCAGGCGGGCCGGATTGGCGCCGTCCTCGCGGGACGCGTAGTGGGCGCCGTCGGTGCTGATCGTCGTGAGACCGAGGCTGATCGTGCCGTCGCCGGACACTGCGCCCGTCACGTCGAACTCGTACCACTGGCCAACGTCAACCGCGCCAAGCGTCGACAGGACGGGGCCGTCGATCGCAGGACGGTTGTCGTACGTCAGGCCGGCCTCCTGCCATCTCGTGTCGCTCACCGTGCTCGCGGAGCCGCCCGTCACGCTGCCGTTGGTTACGTAGAGCCGGAGCTTGGCGAATGTGATGGTCATCCCCGCCAGGTTGACCAGATCGAACTTGAGGTAGGTCTGCTGCACCGGCGAGGCATCGATCTTGAGGGTGGTCGCCGCTCCGAAATTCGTCGCCGGGGCCGCGTCGTCGACGTAGGCGTCGGCGACCGGTGCGAAGATCCGCATCGAGCCGTCGAGAGCGGTTATCCCGGTAGCCTCTTCCGAGTACTGAGAGTCACCGGCCCCGTTCCACGCCCGGACACGGTACGTGTACGTCGTGCCTGGTGTGAGAGCCGTGTCCGTGTACGTGGCGACGTCACCGGCCACTGTCGTAATTTCGGTGAAGCTCTCGGTGCCCGTCTTACGTTCGACTTTGAAGCCATTCTCGTCGCTGCTGTTGTCGCTCCATGTCAGCTCCAGGCTGGTGTCGGCATTGCTGGCCGGCGGGGAGACGGTCAGATTGGTCGGGGCCGCGGGAGGAGGTGGCGGCAGAGGGCTCAAGCTCAGGTAGTTGTGCCAGTAGCGGGCGTTGCTGTTGGCGCTGGCGAGCACCAGGAGGCCGGTCTCGCCGTTCACGTTCTGCTTAGTTGAAGTGGGATTGTTGATGTCCGTGTCCTCGCTGCTCACCATGAAGACGTCTCCGATACCTGGTGGGAAGGAGATGTTGTCGATGCTCGTCTGCTTATAATAGATCGTTCCGCCGACCTCCGGGGAGACGGCGAACAGGAAGAGCTGACGGTGCTCGTCGTCGATCAACACAAGAGGGCGAGTGTGCTGATCCTTCACCTGCCCGAAGACATGGCTCCCCCAAGCCCCGTGTCGGTCTCTGACGACCAGCGATACTAACGGGAGGTCCGCCTGCTGCTTGGCCGTCTTCACCGCCGCGAAGACTCGGCCGCTCCCGTCGGTCGTGAGCTGCTTCAAGTTGAGGTGGTCGTTCCCGCACCCGCCTGAGCAGCCGGCAACGCCTCCGCCGAAGGCAGCAACGCTGGGTTTCCACGCGTCGTCGGCGGCGTTGTCCAAGTGCTCCGAGAAGTAGAACCGCTTGTGACCGATGTTCTGGTTGCTCCACATCACCCCCACCTTCGACCCCTCGCTATCGGCGAAGGCCACCACCGCGGAAATGTCGTCGTAGTGCACGTCGTTGCCCTTTGCCGGCAACACGAAGGGCACGCCCCATGCGGCGTCGCTGTCGAGCGACCGGTTGACCCACACCTTGCTGTCACGAGTGTAGGTGACCCACAGCTGGCCCGTGGAGTCCTTTGCCAGAGTGATCGACTCCGAGCTCCCGTCGTAGACCTTCACGGGGAACCCGGGGTCAAGGCTGTAGGCCTTGGTGGCCGGGTTGTAGCTGAAGCGGGAAACGTCCGCCGACCCCGAAGTCAGGTCCGTGCTGCTCGGCGGGCTTCCCCACTCCGAGTCCACAGTCGTGCCCGAGGCCACGTAGAGCTTGGTACCGTCCCACAGAGCGTCTGCTCGGGCCTTCGGACGGGTGTCGACAGTCGTACCCTCATCCACCCACGTCTGGCTCGCCTGGTCCAGCCGGTGGATGCGGGTGGCGGCAACGCTCGGGCGGTAGAGAAGACCCCACCAGCTACCGTCCTGGAACCACAGCTTGCTCTGAGGCTTGTCCGCGGTCGGGATCTGCACGCCGTTCTGATCGTCATAGGAAAAGCCGCGGTAACCCACGGCGGTTGGAGCGGCTCCGACGGGGGCCGTCGACGCGGTCGGTACCAGAGCGGCCAAGACGACGACCGACGCGGCGACCGACCGAAGCTGCCGACGAAGCATGCGACGCGAGCGTGTTCTTATTGCTCCGAAATCCCTTCTCCGTGGTTCCACGAGCGTTTCCCTGCGTTCTCGGCGAGAATGATGAGCAGTGCGCGCCCGCGACGGCGCGCTCCTACGACTCGACGGCGTCGACGATCGCCAACGACGGGACCAACGGGACCAACTCCGGCGCGGCGGGGCATGGGAGACGGGTCAAACGTTCCCGCACCAGCTTCCGGAGCACGCGCTGCCCGTCGCGGAAGGTGCGCAGGTTCGACTCGCCGTGGCGTCGGCACAGCTCGACGCTCGGCACCTCGGCGATCCGCAGGTCGTCCTTGACGGCCCGAAGGCACATCTCCGTCTCGATCTCGAACCCATCGGACTGAAGGGACAGCGCCGAGAGGCAGTCACGCCGGAACGCGGAGTACCCATAGCAGAGGTCGCTGAAGCGGGAGCCGAACAGCCCGTTGACGCACAGCATGAGGCCGGAGTTGCCGACCCGTCGGAGCAACGTGAGATCCTTGGACCCACCGCCCGCCATGTAGCGAGAGCCCTTGACGAACTGGTACCCGTGGTCGAGAGGGTCAAGGTACGTGGCGAACTCGGTCGGGTCCATGCTTCCGTCGGCGTCGAGCATGACGATGAAGTCCCCACGCGCAGCGGCGAAGCCGGCGCGCAAGGCGGCGCCCTTGCCCGGTCGCTCCTGCTGGACGACTCGGATGTCCGGATACAGCGACTTGGCGACGTTCACGGTGTCGTCGGTGGACGCGCCGTCGACGAGGATGACCTCGAGGACGAAGCTCGGCAGCCTCTGGAGGACCCAGCCGATGTTGTTGGCTTCGTTCTTGGCGGGAATGACGACGCTCACGGTGCCATGGGGCGCCGCGGTCGCGATGCCCTCGTCGTCCTTGCCACTATCGCGGATCACGTGGAGCGGGAGCTGAGAAGCTTCTACCGCGTCGACCGGGGGGACAGCGTAGCCGTCAACCCGGGGGACAGCGTAGCTGACGGAGCGGAGGTCCGACTGGCGGACCCGGATGAGCCTGATCCCCCAGAGGTCCTCTGTGTCGGAGGATCGCGGGGCAGCGCCGAGCTCGAAGAATCGGGGGACGACGTGGAGCTCGACGCGAGCCTCGCGGCACGATCGCAGGACGTCGACGATCCGCGATTCGCGGTGGGCGCCGAAGGCGATCATCACCCGCCGGACATCGAACTCTCGCAGCATCCGGTCGAGCCCGTCGACGTCGGCCAGAACCGGTAGCGGAAGGCCCTGGGTCTCGAGTCGGTCGACGAAGCCGAGTGGTGCCAACCCGCACTCGGGGTGGGCCAGAAGGGTCTCGGCCAGCCTCGCTCCCACCTGCCCACCACCGACGATTATCGTCGGCTCCATGAGGTGGCCGCGGCGTCGAAGTGCACGGATGACGCCGTAGACGGTGGCTCGGGACAGAATGACGAGCGCCGCCGTGACTGGCACGAGACGCACAATCGCCGCCAGCTCTGCGGTCCCGTTCAACACGATGGCCAGCACCGCCAACGGGGCGACGACCTGCACGACCAGAGAACGCGCCTCCTGGAGGAGCGAGCGGTGGACGCGAGCTCGATACGAGCCGCCTGCGGCCAGGCACGCGAGCACCAACCCGGCGTACATCATGTAGCCCCACCCGGCGTCGCCGACGGCGAGACGCAAGCCGAAAGTGAGCGCCAACAGATCACCGGCGCCGACGAGAGCCCGGTCCGCCACCCTCAAGCGTGGCGGCAAGAAGCCGCTCGAGGGAAGGGGGCAGCTCCCCGCCTGGACGACCGGGCCTTCGGCAAAGAGAACGGGCCGCCCCGGAAAGTGGTCAGTGCTGTGCTCCCCGTGTGCCTTGGCCTTTGAGACTTGACTCATCGCTCCTCCAGTCGTGATCCGCCGTTCGCCGACACCCGTGACCGAGTGGCAGCCCGAGCGGCAGCAGTGATCGCGGCGGCGACCAGCAGTCGTAAACGGCGATATCGCCCGCGGGACGTCGAAGGATGACCCCGTCCGGTTGACCGCCGCACGCAACACCCGTCCTTGTGTCCCTTGACATAGGTACCGGGCTGTTGCTTCGTGCCCGAGCTGCAACGTGCTCACCCGAAGCTACTGCTTCGACAGCGGATCTCAGATGTCAAGGTTGTTACAGTTTCACCGGCCGCTTACTACACCAGCACCTCGGAGTGGTCGTCGTCCTGCCAGCTCCGGTCGGGTCCTGTCCACGAGATCCTCGGCGTGCGAGCCGACGGAAGGACGCGGACCGCTCCCGGCCCGGCCGGGAGCTCGAAGCGCAGGGTCAGGGTCGTTTCCTCACCTCGGGGTATCTGGACGGGCACCGCCACCACCCGGGTGGCACCGTCCGACCCTGCCACCGCCAACTGGTCGAAGCCGTCGAAGCGCCCGGACCCCGCCGAGCCGGGCATTGGCTGCCACCCGACCGACATAGGTGCCCGGCGCCACCTCCAGCAGAGGGACGGCCCAAGGATGTAGGAGGGCTCACCAGGTTCTTAAGCCGGAGCTCGACGGAGACCTCGGTCAGCGTCGGGCCCGGGGCCACCTGAAGGTGGGCATCGACCTGGAGGTAGGGGTCGAGCTTGTTGCCTCCCCGGTTGAGCACGGCGATCGAGAGGTCGTCGCCCTCGGGGCTGCCGTCGACATCCATCGCCTCCCACCCGTGCTGCACCTCCGCTCGGGGGGATCAGGCCAGGAGGTGGCGGCCCCGGGCGGCAGCGGCCAGCTCTTCGGCCAGTAGGTGGCCGTCGAGCTCGGGGCGCTCGAGGGCTTCCAGCGCCGCTCGGGCGACACCGGCCAGGCGCTCTCGCCGGACCTCCTGGTTCGCCGGGGCATCCAGATCGAGGCCGACGTACTGGTCGTGAAGCAGGTTCTGCACCACGTTGTCGGCGTCGAGCTGCTCGCCCTCCACCTGGATGGGGCCGGTGGCCCGCAGCAGGGCCTGCAGGGCGATCACGTCCAGGGCGAGGACGCCGTCCACCTCCTGGCCTCGCGCCGCCGGCCACATCCTCGCCGCCAGCCGGGCGGTCACGTCGTAGCGGGGGGTGACCCCGAGGTTGCGCCACTCCCGTCCCTGGCTCCAGCCAGCCCCAACGCTCGGCGAGGTCGCCCTCGATCGGCACCGACTCTCGGAGCTGGAAGTCGTTGGTGGGCACGATCTCGCCGACGCTCAACCGGCCATCGGAGATGCCGAGGGTTCCCACCGTGAGGAACATGGCCGATCCCGCCCGCATCTCGGCGTTGTTGCCGAGCAGGAGCAGCTGCGTCGAGTCGCCGGCCAACAGCTGGGCCAACCCCCCAGCCGCCACCCTCGCCCGTTCTGCCAACGCCACCAGCTCGCTGAGCTCCCCGGCCGCCTGGGCACGCCCCTCGGCCAGCGGTCCCACCCGGGCCTCGTCCGGGCCGAAGTCCACGCTTCGCAACCGATCCTCGGCAGCACCAGCCACCTCGGCGAGGTCGGCCAACAGCGGCGGTGCCGGCCACGACGGCGCCGGCGTGGGTCAGGTGGTCCACCGACCGGAGCTGGCGCCCGACCACCGGGAGGGCACGTTGGGTCGATACGGCGAGGGATCGAGGCAGGAGCGGGCGGTGCCGAAGTGCGCCTCGGCGTCCTGCAGACGGGCGACGCCCTGTTCGGAGCGCAGGGTGGCAACCGACGCTCCTGCTCGGAGCTCCTCGAGCGTGGCCCCGCCGGCGCGGGCGGAGAAGCCAGCAGCCACCAGGGTGACGGTCGCCACCACCAACCCCGCCGCGACCGCCAGGCGGAGGACGCGGCCTCGTCGCCTCGAGGCTAAGGCGGCGGCGGAAGGGCGTGGGGGTTCGGCTAGGGGCTCCTCAGGGGTTGCTTCGGGTTCACCATCGCCTGACCTTTCCGAAGCTCTCTAGGCACTGCACTCGCCATCCGGCCTGTGCGTCTGTATCCCACTGGGGTGAAATGCCCCGCGGATGGTGATCAGGCTGCGGTGAGCGTCACGTCGTAGCCGAGGTTCTCGAGCTGGCGGGTGAGGCGGCGGGCGACACGTTCGGGGTCGTCGCGGCGGGCGAAGTAGTCGGCGCCGAGCTCGCGGTACGTCTCGCCGGTGCTGAGCATGTGCCAGGCCGACACGATCATGCTG
>JALYGD010000351.1 GCA_030777265.1 Actinomycetota bacterium
CCCGCGTGGCTCGCCGCGTACTGCTCCGAGCCGACATGGTGGCGACGTGGCTCGGACGGCTGATATTCCTCAGCTCCGAAGGCGACGAGAACCACGGGGACGCCGGGAGTCTCGTCGACGAGCTCGCGGGCGAGTGCAACGATGACGCCGACGCCGCTCGCGTTGTCGTTCGCGCCCGGCGACCCCACGACCGTGTCGAGGTGGGCGCCGATCACGACGTGACGACCAGGCCGAGGGCTGTGTTGCAAGGCGACGACGTTTGCGGTCACCCCACCTTGCGGCAGGGCGAAAGGCTCCTCGGAGACGGTCCAACCGGCGCGGCGCAACTCGCCCGCGACAAGCGCACGGGCGCGGGCATCCCCGGAGGAGCCGGCGGGGCGGGGACCAATCTCGCCTGCAAGCCGGCCGGCGAACGCCAGCGCCGCATCAGCATTGAAGGGGCCTCGCAGAGAAGGGGCGGATGGGCCCTGCGTCACGGACGTGGCAGGGGTTCTGGCATCGCTCGGCGAGCCGATCCCAGTTGCCTGCGGGGCGCCCACCGGCCCTCGCGTGGTGCAGGCGAACACAGCCAGGAGCAGGGCAGCCTGCGCCCGCAGCGGGCGCTCGGGCATCTGTTCAGTCCTGCTTCTCCGCGATGGCCTGACCGAGCTCCTCCTTGCTCATCTTCGAGCGACCCTCGATCTCCAGCTCCTGCGCGCGCTCGTAGAGCTCCTCCTTCGTCGAGCCCTTTACGTCTACCCCGCCGTACGTCTCCCCCTCGGGGTCGGGCCCGCCGCTTGCCGCCCGCTCATCCGAAGGCCCCCACTCGTCCTTCGGCTCCCAATGGTCTCCGACCTTCTCGTACTTGTGCTTCACGGCGGACCAGGCGACCCGGTGGGCCCGCTCCCCCTCGCCGTACGTCTCCACCGCGCTGTCGTGGGCTTTGATGAAGGTCTCCTGCGCCTCCTCCGGCGAGCGCTGCAAGGTGTCGGGCAGATCGTCTTTGCTTTTCGGCATCGTCGTCTCCAGTCTCGTCGGACCTCTGTTCCAGTATCCGAAAGCTCTCGCGATCAGCCCGTCCGGTGCTCTCGTACAAACGTGGGGGAAACCAGCTCTCGCAGACCTTTCAGTTGAATCGTTCCGGGATGAACACTCCTCCCAGTACCTTTGCAAGGGAGCCGCGAGCCCATCTCCCGGCTCCGACAGCGACCCAATCGGCTTGTACGCATGGCCGCGCTACGTCGACCTGCCGGCGTCTCTCCTCTCGCTCAGTGCGGGACGCGTTAGCATCGAATGCAACGCGTAGCCGGAGGAGCCTCTGGCATTGGCATCACGCTGGCGTCACGTACACAAACAACCGCGATTGGTCGCCAGATCCAGGCTGCCATGTTATCGAGGGTAAAAACCCGACGGAGGCCGGCGGACGTGAAGTGACTTGACCCGTCGGGTGGCCGTGCGTGACGGGTTCCCGTGCACACCCTGCACTACTCAGGCACAAACCATTCACACGCCCTACCGCTCGAGTGGAACACGGCGGTCTTCGCTGGAGCGGGACCGGAAAACCCCGTCGTCCGGAAGGACCTGCGTCTTGGCAAGAATCTAGAACACAACTTCAAGAACCCTCGTACCCGTGGCGAGATACTCGCCCATCGCCGTCGTCCCGCGCAACAGGGCGGAGGCGAACATGGAAATCCCGACCGGCTACCTCACAGCAGAGTTCAACCGATTCTGGACCTACGAGGCGTCGCCGACCCTCGTCGCGGTGTTTCCCACAACGACAGGAAGTTGCGACGTGAGCGATCCACCGGGTTCGCGCCGAATTCGGTGGCGTGATCATCTCCGATGGGGCGACCGGGCGAGCTGCAGCCGTTTGCGGCGTCCACACAAGCAGGGGAGGCTCGGTCTCGTACTTTCGTCTGTTCGAGTTCTTCTGCGTAGGTGATGGCAGTGGGCGAGTTCAATCAGGACACGCGCAAGTTCAGCGCCGTATACAGCGGCGGCATCGGTGCCGGAGTGAGCATCTTCGATACCTGGCTCATGTCGGGTTCGCTGGGTGAGCATCACGGCGACATATGGATGCGCTCTACCCGATTGGGGTTCGATAGACCGGCGCAGTCGACGTATGCGACCCTAACGCTGCTGGACCTGGGCACCCGCGACCACCGGCCTTTTCTACCCTCCCCATCGAGCCCGCTCAGGAGTACTTGCATATCTTTCTAATCTTTCCATATTCTGTTGCTATCCCGGGCTCTTCAGCGTTCTGGGTCGCAGCAAGATCAGCGAGGCTCCGAGGGGCGAGGTGGTGCACTTGATTGAAATCCCGACGGGGCTATCGGCTTCATGTACCGCCCCAACGGCAAAGAGATGACCGGGGGCGTATCTATCCGGCCGCCGTACACGCACTGGACGGCGCCAAAGCCTCGACGACCTGCATCCTGGTCCGCGCGTGGATCCGGGTCTGCCGGGGCAGGGATTTAGAACCTCGTCACACTCGGGCGGCAGTCGGATTGGCGACATGCAGCGAGCTCAGACCCGCAAGTGCTTTGATACACGCCCGTGCGGGCAGGTCGACCGCAGCAGGCGCGGCCCGGGGGCGAGCGACGGGGTAGGAGCCTCGAGGAAGCCGTCGCCGACCGCGGGCGCAGGGGAATCACGTGAAGGTGCTGGCATGAACGCGGTCTGCCACGACCCCTCGGCGTCGACCGGCGCCTGGCCAGGTCTGGCCAATGGAGAGCGGCGGCCGCCCCGAGCCGTCTTGCTCGACCGGGACGGCACGCTCATCGCCGATGTTCCCTACAACGGAGACCCTGCCCTGGTCCGGGCCCTGCCCGGCGTTCGGGAGGCGCTCGACCGCCTGAGAGCCGCCCACGTCAAGCTCGCAGTTGTGACGAACCAGAGCGGAGTCGCTCGCGGGCTCCTGTCCCCCGCACAGGTTGCCGCAGTCAATGCCAGCGTCGATGCGCTGCTCGGGCCTTTCGACGGCTTCTACGTCTGCCCCCACGGCCCCGAGGACGGCTGCTACTGCCGCAAGCCCGCTCCGGGCCTCGTCCTGAAGGCCGCGGCAGATCTCGGGATCGAGCCTGCCCGGTGTGCCGTGGTCGGCGACATCGGCTCGGACGTGGCCGCCGCCCAAGTGGCGGGCGCGCGAGCCATCCTCGTCCCCACGCCGGCCACTCGGCCGGAGGAGGTCGTTGCTGCTCCGGAAGTGGCTTCAGATCTCCCCGCCGCGGTGGACCGGCTGCTCGACGAAACGGCGGAGGCGTGAGCGGCGCTCCGCAGGGGCGACGCGAGACGAGCCGTCTCAGGTCGCCTGAGACGGCGACGGTGGTGGTCCCGTGAGCCGGCCGCATGTCCTGCTCGCCCGGCTCGACAGCACCGGCGACGTTGTGCTCACCGGCCCGGCGGTCCGGGCCGTCGCAGCAAGCGCGCGGCAGGTCACCTTCCTGTGTGGTCCCCGCGGCCGGGGGGCTGCTCAGCTGCTGCCCGGCGTCGATGCCGTGCTCACCCATCGGGCGGCATGGATCGACCCCGATCCACAACCGGTGCGCCGTGACGTCGAACTCGCCCTCGTCGACCGCGTCGCCGGCCTCGACGTGGACGAGGCGGTCATCTTCACGTCGTTCCATCAGAGCGCGCTGCCGCTCGCGCTCCTTCTGCGCTTCGCGGGCATCGAGACCATCGCGGCGATCAGTGAAGACTACCCCGGATCTCTGCTCGACGTCCGGCACAACATCGCCGACGACGTGCACGAGGTCGAGCGTCACCTCTCGCTTGTCGCGACACTCGGTTACCGCTTGCCGCCCGGCGACGACGGCCGCTTGCAGGTGAAGCGCCCCGCCGCGGGCCGACCCCACCCCGCGGGGCCACCCGGCTACGTCGTCATCCATCCCGGGGCCTCCGTCCCCGCTCGCACCTGGGCACCGGAACGGCACGCCGCGCTCGTCGAGGCGGTGGGTGCGCTCGGCTGGCGGGTCGTCGTCACGGGCGGCCCCGACGAGGCCGCGCTCACGGCGCGGGTCACGGGTGGGCCCGGGGGTGCGGGGGTGTCCCCCGCGGGGCCACGTCCCGGCGTCCTCGACCTCGGCGGAGGCACCGACCTGGGCACCCTCATCGAGGTCCTCGCCGACGCCGCCCTCGTCGTGACCGGCAACACCGCCCCAGCGCACCTCGCGGCGGCGGTCGGAACGGCAGTGGTCGAGCTGTACGCACCGACCGTGCCGAGCGTGCGCTGGCGCCCGTGGGGCGTTCGCCACGTACTGCTCGGCCAGCAGGACATCGCCTGCGCGGGCTGTCGGGCGACGCTTTGTCCTGTTCCCGGGCACCCCTGCCTCGAAGGGGTGGCGGTCGGCGAGGTGATCGACGCCATCCGCTCGGTGCTCGCCCGCCGCGATCTCGTGCTCCCGCCACTCGTCGCCACGGGCGCGGGTAGGGCCACAGGCCCGGGCGGGTGGGGAAATCACATGGGAGGGGACGTATCGTGAGAGTCGCCCTGGTCTCCGATCATGCGAGCCCCCTTGCCGTGCTCGGCGGCGTGGATGCCGGCGGGCAGAACGTTCACGTCGCGGAACTCGCACGGGGTCTCGGCGCCCGCGGCGTCGAAGTCGTCATCTACACGCGCCGCGATGACCAGGCCGCCCCCAAGCGGGTGCCGCTGGCACCGAACATCATCGTCGAGCACGTCGACGCCGGGCCTGCCCGGTATGTCTCGAAGGACGCACTCTTCGGCTACATGGACGACTTCGCCGAGGTGCTGTGCCGCGCGTGGCGTCGCCGACCACCTCATCTCGTCCACTCCCACTTCTGGATGTCCGGCTACGCGGCACTGAAGGCCGGCTGGGCGACCGGCGTGCCGGTCGTGCACACGTTCCACGCGCTCGGCGTCGTGAAGCGACGCCACCAGGGCACGAAAGACACGAGCCCTCCCGAGCGGTTCGGAGTGGAGGAGTCGCTCGTCCGCCACGTCGACCAGATCATCGCTACCTGCAGCGATGAAGTATTTGAACTCCGCCGGCTTGCGGGGGACGTCGACCACGTCTCAGTTGTCCCCTGCGGTGTCGACCTCAACCTGTTCCGGGCGCTAGGCGAGGCCGAACCCCGCCGTGACGGCTGGCACCGTCTCGTTGTCGTCACCCGCCTCGTCGAGCGCAAGGGCGTCGACGACGTCATCCGTGCGCTCGTCCACGTTCCACGCGCTGAGCTCATCGTGGCCGGCGGCCCTCCGCGCCAGGAACTACGCCACGACCCCGAGGCTCGCCGCCTGAGGAGCATCGCGGAGGAGCTGGGGGTCTCCGACCGGCTCGTGCTGCGCGGCAGGCTCGACCGCCAGGCTGTTCCTCGGCTCATGCGCTCCGCCGATGTCGTCGTCGCCACCCCCTGGTATGAGCCGTTCGGCATCGTCGCCGTCGAGGCGATGGCGTGCGGCGTGCCGATCGTCGCCACCGCGGTCGGGGGCATGATCGACACGGTCGTCGACGGCGTGACCGGCCTCCTCGTCCCGCCACGCGATCCCGACGCGCTCGCGGGGGCGCTCAACGCGTTGCTCGGTGACGGCGCGAGCCGTCAGACCCTCGGCCAGGCAGGTGCTGGCCGCGTCGAGGCCCGCTACGGGTGGGACCGGGTGGCAGCGGCCACGTTCGAGGTCTACGCGCGGGTCGTTGCCCGCCAGTCCGCCATCGCCGAGAAGGTACAGGGATGAGCCTGCACCCGCTCCTGCACGGGCAATCGCATGTAGCGGCGCTCATGGACGCGCTCGACCACCTCCTGGTCGATCTGCCCGTCCTGGAACGCTGGGGACGCGAGCTCGCGGGCATTCTCGGGGACGGCGGTCGGCTGCTTGCGGTCGGAAACGGGGGCAGTGCGGCGCAGGCCCAACATCTCACGGCGGAACTGGTCGGCCGCTACCGCGACGACCGCCAGCCGTTCAGCGCGATCTCGCTGCACGCCGACACTTCGAGCCTCACTGCCATCGCGAACGACTACGGCGTCGAGGCCGCCTTCGCCCGCCAGGTCGTCGCGCATGGGCGAGAAGGCGATGTGCTCGTCGCGCTCAGCACCTCCGGGCACAGCCGAAACGTCGTCGCTGCCGTGCGGGTGGCACGGCAGTTCGGGTTGCGCACGTGGGGGCTCACCGGGAGGCGGCCGAACCCGGTCGCCGAGCTGTGCGATGAGGTCGTCGCGGTCGACGGCCCGAGCACCGCAACCACCCAGGAGGTACACCTGGTCCTCATCCATCTCCTCTGCGCCGCGGTCGACGTCACCCTCGACGTCTCGCCGTGCAACGGACGGCCGACATGAGCGGGCGCCTCGGGTCAGCCGCCGAAGGCCGCGGGAGGGCGGGCCAGATCGGGACAGCCGCCGCAGGCGGGGGGAGGGCGCGCCACATCGTCGTCGTCGGGGATGCCCTGCTCGACCGGGACGTCGAGGGCACGGTCGAGCGCATCGCCCCGGACGCTCCGGTCCCGGTGGTCGACGAGGCCCACACGCACAGCCGTCCGGGTGGAGCAGGACTCGCGGCCATCCTCGTCGCGGCCGACGGACGTGACGTCACGCTCGTCGCCGCCCTCGCCGACGACGATCCCGGGCGCGAACTCGCCGACCTGCTCGCCACATCGGGAGTCACCCTCATCGCACTGCCGACCGACGCGCCGACTCCCGAGAAGGTCCGGATCCGAGCCGGGGGGCGGCCACTGCTACGCCTCGACCGGGGCGGCCGGTCCGGGGGCAGGATCGGCCCGCCCCCGCCTCAGGCACACGCGGCGCTCGCAGCCGCCGATGCCGTGCTGGTGGCCGACTACGGCCGGGGGATGGCCACGGCCGCACCGCTTCGGGATCTGGTCGCCGCAGTCACGCAGCGGGTGCCTGTCGTGTGGGATCCGCACCCTCTCGGCGCACAACCGCTGCGGGGAGCCCGCCTCGCCACACCGAACAAGGCCGAAGTCGAGCGCTTCGTGCCCGACCTCACCGGTATGCACCGGAGAGGCGACGACCTGACCGGTTACGACGTGACCGGTGACGACCTGGCCGGTCAAAGTCTGGCCGCGGTGACCGCCCGTGCCCGCGTCTTGGCCGTTCGCTGGGAAGCGGCTGGGGTTGTCGTCACGCTCGGCGCGCGCGGGGCCTTGCTCGTCGACGGCGACGCTCATCCGCTCGCGGTCCCCGCCCCGGTGGTCGCAGGTGGGGACCCGTGTGGGGCGGGTGACCGATTCGCCGCCACCGCAGTGGGTCTGCTCGCCGACGGCGCACTCCCGTCCGAAGCCGTGGTGGGCGCGGTGACCGCAGCTTCGGCGTTCGTCGCGGCGGGCGGAGCCGCGCAATGGGGCGAGGTCGTGCACGGGCGTGTGGAGGACGCCGGAGCGGATGGCGTCGTCGACGCCGCCGCGATCGTTGCTCGCGTCCGGGCCAGGGGAGGCACGGTGGTGGCGACCGGGGGCTGTTTCGACCTCCTCCACGCCGGTCACGTCGCACTGCTCGAAGCGGCGCGAGCGCTCGGAGACTGCCTCGTCGTGTGCGTGAACTCCGACTCGTCGGTGCGGCGACTGAAAGGGGCCGGCCGCCCGCTCGTGGGAGCCTGCGACCGGGTCGCGCTGCTGCTGGCGCTCGGCTGCGTCGACGCCGTAGCAGTCTTCGGCGAGGACACGCCCGAGGCGATCCTCGAGCGGTTGCGGCCCGACATCTGGGCCAAGGGCGCCGACTACGCGGTCGCGGACCTGCCCGAAGCGAAGGTGCTCGAGCGATGGGGGGGTCAAGTCGTCGTACTGCCCTATCTCGAAGGGCGCTCCACGTCTGAACTCGTGGGTGAGGTGGTGCGCCGTGGAACAGTTTGACGTCAACCCTTCCAGCGTCGTCATCGTCAGCGGGGGGGCATCCGGGCTCGGTGCAGCGGTCGCTACCGCAGTCGCCGAAGCGGGGGACATCCCGGTCGTACTCGACCGCCAGGAGCCCGCCTCAGGCCTCAGCTTCGAGCGGGTCGACCTCGCCGACACCCGTGCAGCCGAGGAGGTGGTCCGCAAGGCCGCCGAGCGCCACGGCCGGCTCGACGCCGTGGTGACCTGCGCCGCCCTGGACGTACCCAGCGACTTCGGTGACCTCGACGGCGCCGTATGGGACCGCATCGTCACCGTCAACCTGCTCGGCACGGCGGCGGTCGTTCGCGCCGCCCTGCCGTACCTCGAGCGCAGCCGCGGCCGCGTCGTCCTGGTGGCCTCGACCCTGGGGCTGCGGGCACTGCCCGCGGCCACCGCCTACTGCGCGAGCAAGTTCGGGGTGATCGGGTTCGGTCGGGCCCTCGCACTCGAACTCGCCGACCGGGTCGGCGTGACGCTGCTCATCCCTGGCGGCATGCGTACAGCATTCTTCGACGGCCGCCCCGAGCAGTACCGCCCATCCCCCGATCAGATGCTCAACGACCCCGCCGACGTCGCAGCGGCCGTGCTCTTCGCGCTGCGGCAACCGCCGAACTGCGAGATCCGAGAGCTCGTCGTCACTCCGTCGGTCGAGCCATCCTGGCCGTGACCCCGTGAGCGGAGCTCCGCAGGAGCGACGCGAGAGGAGCCGTCTCAGGTCTCCTGAGACGGCGACGGGC
>JALYGD010000352.1 GCA_030777265.1 Actinomycetota bacterium
AGAGGGCGTTTCAGAACCGGATCTGCTCCACTGGGAGCATGCGTGCACCTCTCCTCCCCGACGGCCTCTGGACTATCATCGCCCCGCTCTTGCCGCCTGAGCCGCCGAGGCCGAAGGGTGGCCGCCCACGCGTCGCTGACCGAGCGGCGCTCACTGGCATCCTGTTCGTGCTCAAGACCGGCTGCTGCTGGCAGGCGCTGCCGCGTGAGCTGGGCTGCGGGAGCGGCTCAACCTGCTGGCGCAGACTGCGGGATTGGCAGCAGGCGGGCGTGTGGGACCGCCTGCACCGGCTCCTGCTCGATCGGCTTGGCAGCCGAGGCCGCATCGATTGGTCGCGGGCGGCACTGGACTCGGCCAGCATCCCGGCCAAAAGGGGGGCGAAGCGACAGGCCCGAATCCAACAGACCGGGGTAGGCCAGGTACGAAGCACCACCTGCTGGTCGACCGGAACGGCATCCCGCTGGCGGCACTCATCAGCCCAGCCAATTGGCACGATTCGCGCCTGCTGGAACCGCTGCTCGACGCCATCCGACCCATTAAGGGCCTCTGGGGCCGACCCCGCAAGCGCCCGGACAAGCTGCACGGGGACAAGGGGTATGACTTCGACCGCTGTCGTGATGCCTGTCGCAGGCGAGGCATCACGCCGCGCATCGCCCGGCGTGGTGTCGAGTCGAGCGAGAAGCTCGGTCGGCACCGCTGGGTCGTGGAGCGGACGCTCGCCTGGTTGGGCCGGTACCGGCGGCTAACGGTCCGCTATGAGCGCTTGGCGGAGATGCACCTGGCGTTGCTGACCCTGGCTTGCGCGCTCATTTGCTGGAAGCGGCTCTAGCGGCAGAGCTGAGACACATTGCGGGTCACGGTGTCTGCAGCGGCATGGTCAGCTCCTCTGCCGAGCCCAAATGTAGACGCCCCGCTTCGTGACTGTGAGCGGGATGGGGAGCGTCGCGGCACGCCGTCGTGCCTCGTCATGGGGAATCCGGTAGAAGACCGCGAGGTACTCACTGACCGCGTCGGCATCAGGGAGGCGGTAGGCGACCACGTCCCAGGGTTCGACGGTGACGTCCTCGAACACTGCTCTGACGATGGCCCCGGCGTCCTCGCCGTCGAACGTGCCAGGTGCGCCCCAATCCGGCGCAACATCCCGAAGTTCGGGATCGTTGTCGCGCATCTGTGTGCAGGCGACGAAGGTCCCGCCCGGCCGCAGCACCCGCCGCGCTTCGGCCACGGCGTTCCCCGGGCGCGCGAGGAAGTACAGCACGTTCAGTGCGGTCACCACGTCTACAGACGCGTCCGAGAACGGCAGGCGCTCCGCCGTGACCCGCACCGCCGGCTTGTGAGCCTGGCGCACGACGTCCGCGTCGAGCTCCACGCAGACGGTCGCAACGCCGCGCGGCGATAGGCGCTCTGCGACCGGCCCCCAGTGTGAGCCGACCTCCAGTACGCGTCGAACGCCTGCGCCGAGCAGACGTGGGACAACGTCGTCAGCTTCGTTCTTCGTCTGAAGGACACAGAAGCGATCGACGATCGTCCGCCAGCACCGGTCGCGCTCAGGGTCGTAGTCGTATCCGGGAACGTCTGCCATTCGTCCTCAACGCCTGCGGTCCGTCGCCGCCTCTGCGGATGATGGTTCGTCGTGCCGCACACCGCAGCAGAGCGATCAGCCGCAGCATAGCGTACTCAAGGCTCCGCACTCCCGACTCCGCAGCCGCCGGAAGGCGGCGGATGGAGCCAGCCTCTCACAGGCGAAGGGTTCCGAGCTCATGGACTTCGAGCGAGGTTCTGAAACGCTCTCTAACTCCGGCGCACTGGTGCTGGGTGTCTGGGGCATCCGCGCGATCCTGCTCGGCAGCGTCGTGCCCGGCCTCACCTCGATCGACCTCTCTCTGATCGGCGTGATCCTCTTCCTGTTGATCACGATCACGGTCCGTACCCTCTGGCTGCTGGAGGAGCGCGCCGGCTGGCATCTCCTCCATCGCAGCGTGCGACGGCGTCGCCGGGACGGGAAGACCTAACTC
>JALYGD010000353.1 GCA_030777265.1 Actinomycetota bacterium
ATTGGGAATCTTGAAGTAGCTGAAGATGAGGACAAAGACGAAGAGGTTGTCGACCGACAGGCTCTTCTCGATGAGGTAGCCGGTCAGGTACGCCTGGGTCTCCTGCGGGCCGAACCAGAAGAACATGACGACGGCGAAGGCGAGCCCGAGGCCGATCCACGCGGCCGAGGCGATCGCCGCCTCCTTCGTGTCCACGCGATGCGCTTCCCGGTGGAACCCGAGCAGGTCGACAAGCAGCAGGATGACGAGTCCGGCCACGAACAGGACCCAGACCCACCACTCGACCATGCCTGCCTCGCCACCACCCCGGCGGCCGCCCGGAATACCGGCGAGCCTAGCGACCTGCTGTCGGACGATCCCACGTGAACGGAAACGTGAACGGCGCCACGTCCTGTTAGCGTTCGAGCCCCGACGGTGGGGGCCATGTGAGCGGCGCTCCGCAGGAGCGACGCGAGAGGAGCCGTCTTAGGCCTCCTAAGACGGCGACGGTGGTGATCAGGTGACGGTCGTGCAGGCCCATCCGCTCGTCCTGCTCGAGCGCGTGAACAAGTTCTTCGACGATCTCCACGTGCTCCGCGACGTCGACCTCGCCGTCGCCAAAGGCGAGGTCGTGGTCGTCGTCGGGCCGTCCGGTTCCGGCAAGTCGACCCTGCTGCGTTGCATCAACCGCCTCGAGCCGATCGACAGCGGCCGCATTCTCGTCGACGGCCACGAACTGCCGGAGGAGGGCAAAGCCCTGGCCCGGCTGCGCGCCGAGATCGGAATGGTCTTTCAGAGCTTCAACCTCTTCGCCCACAAGAGCGTGCTCGACAACGTCACCCTCGGCCCCATTCGGGTGCGCAAGCTGCCGAAGCGACAGGCGCGAGACGAGGCCATGAGACTGCTCGAGCGGGTCGGCATCGCCGAGAAGGCCTATCGCTACCCGGCCGAGCTGTCGGGCGGCCAACAACAGCGCGCCGCGATCGCCCGCGCGCTGGCCATGGGCCCGAAGCTCATGCTCTTCGACGAGCCGACCTCCGCCCTCGACCCCGAGATGATCAAAGAAGTGCTCGACGTCATGCTCGAGCTCGCCTTGGAGGGCATGACGATGGTCGTGGTGAGCCACGAGATGGGCTTCGCGCGCTCGTCAGCGAACCGCGTCGTATTCCTGGATGGTGGTCGTATCGTCGAGGTGGCCTCACCCGCACAGTTCTTCTCCGATCCACAGAGCGGACGAGCCCAAAACTTCCTGTCGAAGATCCTCGACCGGTGAAAGGCAGACGAATCATGACAACCGGTCGCTGGCGGGCCACGATCCTCGCATTCCTGCTCGCCCTGTCCGCCGGCTGCGGCGGCGGTGGCGGTGGCGGGGACGCGGTGGGCGGGGGCAAGGCGGAACTTCCGAGCTTCCCGGACGGGACCACCATGGCGAGGCTGCAGCAGGCCGGCAAGATCCGGGTCGGCACGAAGTTCGACCAGCCCCTGTTCGGCTTGAAAACCCCGGGGGGCGACGTGGAGGGCTTCGACGTCGAGATCGCGAGACTGATGGCAGAGGGCATCTTCGGGAAGGGCAACACCGACGGCAGGATCGAGTTCGTCGAAACCCCTTCGAGGGTGCGGGAATCCTCGATCGTCGATGACAAGGTCGACATGGTGGTTGCGACCTACACCATCACCGAGGAGCGGAAGCAGCAGGTGTCGTTCGCCGGGCCGTACTACGTGGCCGGGCAGGACATCATGGTCAAAAGTGACAATACGGATATAAAGAGCGTTGAAGATCTGAACGGACGCCGAGTTTGCACCGCCGAGGGCTCCACGTCGCTGAGGAACCTGCAGCAGCGTGCGCCGCAGGCCCAGGTCTTGACCTTCCCCACCTACTCGGAATGTGCTGCCGCGCTCAGCGACGGACGGGTCGAAGCGTTGACGACGGACAACGTCATCCTGCTCGGCCTCGCCGAGAGGAGCGGCGGAGCATTCAAGCTCGTTGGCAACCCCTTCACCGAGGAGCCGTACGGCATTGGTCTCAAGAAGGACGACACCGCCTTTCGGGACTTCCTGCACGAGCGGCTCGCCGAGATCTTCAACAACGGCGAGTGGAAGGCCGCCTACGAGCGGACCGTCGGCAAGGTGGCCGGTCCTGCGCCCGAACCGCCTCCCCTGCAGGCCTCCTGAGCCACCGTCCGCCTCTCATTTGGGAGCTGACTGAGCCGAGCGCATGGACGTCATCGTCGACAACCTCGGCTTCATCGCTGAGGGCCTGCTGGTTACGGTGGAGTTGACCGTCGCGGCCTGGGTTGGGGCCTTCGCGGTCGGGGTCGTTCTCGCTGCCTGTCGGGTCAGTCCGGTCGGGCCATTGCGCGCAGCCGCCAACGCTTACGTGACCTTCTTCCGCAACGCCCCGCTGCTCGTGCTCTTCTTCCTGTTCTTCTTCGGATTGCCGAAGATCGGCCTCCTCTTCTCCCCATCGGTCACCGCCGTCATGGTCCTGGCGCTCTACACGGGCGCCTTCGTCGGTGAGACCGTCAGGTCGGGCTTCAACACCGTGGCGGGCGGGCAGGCGGAGGCTGCACGCTCGCTGGGACTGACCTTCGGCCAGGCCCTCCTCATCGTTGTGCTGCCCCAAGCCCTGCGCAGCGTCGTACAACCACTCGGCAACCTCTTCATCGCGCTCACGAAGAACACCTCGATCGCGTCCACGATCGCAGTCGTCGACCTGACCGCTGTAGCGTCCCGGCTCATAACCGACTTCGCCCAGCCGTTGCCGACCCTGTTCGGCATCGCGCTCGCCTACCTGCTGCTGACCTACCCCTCGGGACTCGCCGTCGGGGCTCTCGAGCGGCGCCTGGCGTTCAAGCGATGAGTTCGACGGCGTTCGCCGAGGACCTCGGCCCGATCGGCCGACGACGGGTCCGCCTCGCAACCGCGATCGCGGTCGTCCTACTAGGTTCGGCCTTCGCGGGAGCGGTGGCCCGACTCGCGTCCAGCGGGCAGCTAGCTCCTTCCCGTTGGCGGCCGCTTTTCACCTTCGACGTTCTCGGCTCCTTCGCTCAGGGTCTACTCAGTACGCTCCGGGCGGCGCTGCTGGCCGGGATGCTCGCCCTCGTGGTCGGGGGTGTCCTCGCGCTCAGCCGCCTGGCTCGGGCCGGTCCACCGCGTTGGGCCGCGGGTGCGTATGTCGAGTTCTACCGCGCGCTGCCGCTGCTCACCCTCATCATCTTCTCGTACTTCGGCCTGCCGAAGCTCGGCGTGGACTTCGACAGCCCCCTCCCCTATCTCGTGATCGCCCTGACCGCTTACAACGCCGCGATGCTCGCCGAGATCTTTCGTGCTGGGATCCTCTCGCTCGAGCGGGGGCAGAGCGAGGCCGCCTACGCCATCGGCCTGACCTACTGGCAGGCCACCTTCCTCGTTGTGGTCCCCCAGGCCACCCGACGCATGGTCCCGGCCATCGTCAGTCAGCTGGTGACGCTCCTGAAAGACACGTCATTGGGCGCGATCATCGGCTATCAGGAGCTCGTACGGGCCGGTCAGTTCACCGGGGTGTTCTACGACAACCCGCTGCAGGCCTTCACCCTCGTCGCGTTGATCTTCGTCGCCGTGAACTATGGCCTCGGTCGCTTCGCCGCCGCGCTCGAACGGCGTCAGGCACGCCGCTACCGCGCCGAGGGCATACACGTCGCGGGAGGACCCGAGGATCTCGTGCTCACCCAGGAGCGCGCGCGAATGAGTCGCAAGGACTGACTGTCCGGTGACTGGGGAAGTCCGCTCCAGCGAGTCGCCTCAGCCGCGACCCGCAGAGGAAAGGCGCTGCTCCCCCGGGCCGAGCTGCGGCCCCCACGACTGCTTTGTGTAGCTGCCCGGAAGCCCGCGGTGGATCAGGAACTCGACGGGGTGGGAGTCGAGGTCGAAGCCCACGACCAGCTCGCAGGTGTCACAGCGGTACTTGCCCAGCCCTGCATGTGAGGCGACAAGGTGCTGCGTACCTTCACAACGCGTGCACTCGCGCTGCTCGGGGAGCGCGATCTCGAGGGTGTCTCTACCCATCTCGTTCATGTCACCACCGTACGTTGGGTGCTAGCACGTCGGTCGAACCCGCTCGCCCGAACGTTCCCTGTCCTGCCTCGATGACGGTTCGGTTGCGAACGGGATTTGCAACGGCACCAAGTGTAGCCAGCTGGGTTGCCGTGTCATATGGATCATCCACTACCCACCCGCCCTGCCCGACGACCTACGGTCGCCCGCCCCGCTTCCGGATCTCGCCGTGATGACGACGACGCGTATTTGCAGGCCGAGACGCTTGCCCGCTCGGAGGCGGGGCGCTCACACCCGCAGCGTGTCGCACGCGTCCGCCTACGATGTCCTCATGGAGATCCTTCGCTTGGATCGCCCGCTCGATGACCTCGTCGACCCGGTCATCGTCCTCGCGCTCGACGGATGGACGGACGCCGGCCGTGCG
>JALYGD010000354.1 GCA_030777265.1 Actinomycetota bacterium
GTCCCGGCCACCGCGGACCCGGCTGCTCTCGCCCTCGGAGTGCCGCTGCGCTTCCTGCTCGCGGACCTCGTCGTGTTCACCCTGTGCGATGCGGTCGGGGCCGAGCAGCTTGCGGCCGTGATCGAGGCCGTCCGCGACCTGCTCCCCCGCCGGGACCTCCCCGCCGTCCTCACGAGCTTCCAACCCTTTCCGCTCGTCTCGATCGCCGATCGCAGGGTCCTCTTCGCCACGACGGCCCAGAAGATGGCCGGACCCGCCCTCGCACGCGAGCTCGAGAAGCGCTGGGGCGCTCGGGTGGTCGGCGTCACGCACGAACTCGCGAACCGACCCGCCCTGACGGAAGCTCTGGAATCGGCCCCACCCCACGACGTCGTGGTCACGGAACTGAAAGCAGCCGGAGTGGACCTCGTCGCGCGGAACGCCATCAGCGCGGGCAAGGAGGTGGTGTTCTGCGACTACCGCCCCGAGGTCGTGGCGTCGCCGCCGGGGATCTCCACCGCCGGTCTCGAACCCGATCTCGCCACCGTGTTCGACGGGCTGCTCGAGCTCGCCGACCGGCGTTACGTCCGGAGGACCGAGGCATGACCGATCAGGTCGCGATGTGGTTCCACGCCAGGAAGTCGTGCGTAAGGTGAAACGCCTCACGCAGCTTTGCCTGCGACGCCCTGGTGCGGAGCGCTGACAGCTCCCGCCGCCCGTCGGGGTAGTGCAGGAACACCTTCATCGTCGAGGCATCGATGCGGAACTCGTTCCACGAGGGCGGGATGCGCCCCCGCACCCGCCACGTCGCCGCGGTACCCGAGTTGCAGACGAACACGCCGCTGAGACCCCAGAAGAACGGCACGTGTTTGTGCCCCGAGAGGATCATGTCGACCTGGAGATTCGCGAGAATCGGCAGGACGTCGCCGGCGTCCTGGATGACGCTCGACGTGCGGCCGGCTCCGGGAACCGCGACGAGGTGATGGTGGAGGACCACGACCTTGAAATCATCGGGCTCGTCGAACTGCTCCCGCAGCCACGGGTACCACTCGCGGCCGACGCGCCCCTCGTTGAGGTCGGGTTCCGAGGAATCCAGCCCCACCACCGTGACTCCCGTCGCCCGCAGCCGTTCCGCCCGGGCACGCCCGAACGCCTGCCGGTAGCGCCAGAAGCGCTCCCCGAACAGCCGCTCGAAATGCACGTAGCCGACATTGCGCGAGTCGTGGTTGCCGGGGACGACGAGCGTGGGGGCCTCCATCCGCTCCAGCCACTCAACGGCAGCGTCGTACTCCCACTGGTAGCCCGCCGCGGTGAGGTCGCCGGCCACCACGACGAAGTCCGGTCGCAGGCGGTTCACCCTCTCGACGACGCCGGCCATGAGCTCGTCACGAAACGCCTCCTCACCACAGTGAATGCTCGAAAGGTGGGCGATCCGGAGTGGCAGGTCAGCGAAGGCCACGCCCCTACTCCGCGGGGATGGGGTTGGAGGCGCGGAAGCTGTCGGTCAGGTACAGCGCCTCGCGTATCGCGGCACGGTTCGCCCGCGTGCGGACCATGGCCAGCCCCCGTCGGCCCTCTTCGTAGTGCACGTGCACCTTGATGGTCGAGGCGTCCACACGCACCTCGTTCCACGACGGCGGCGTCAGTCCCCGGACCCGCCCGGTGGCAGCGGTGCCCGAGTGACAGATCAAGGTGCCGTTCAACCCCCAGAAGAACGGGACATGCTTGTGCCCGGACAAGACGATGTCCACTGCCGCCCCCGTGAGCACGTCGAGCAGATCCCCCGCGTCGCTGACCGTGTTGCGCTCGCGGCCCGTATTGGGGAGGGACACGAGGTGATGGTGGATGACGAACACCTTGATGTCGTCCGGGTGGTCGAACTGATCGCGGATCCAGCCGTACCACTCGCGGCCGACGCGTCCTTCGTTGAGGTCGGGCTCCGAGGAGTCGACCCCGACGAAGGTCGCGCCGCCGGCCTGCAGGCGCTCCGCCCGCTCAGGGGTGAAGTCCATCCGGAAGCGCCAGAAGCGCTCCCCGAAGTGGCGTTCGAAATGCACGTATCCCAGGTTGCGCGCGTCATGGTTGCCGGGCACCACGAGGGTGGTAGCGTCGAAGCGCTCGAGCCACCCCGCTACCTCTTCGAACTCCCACTCGTAGCCGTCGGCGGTCAGGTCCCCGACCACCACCACCACGTCGGGGCGGAGGCGGTTGCAGCGTTCGACCACGGACGCCATGAGGTCGGGCTTGAAAGTCGGAGTTCCGCAGTGGATGTCGCTCACCTGCACGATGCGCAGTGGAGACTGCGAAAGGGACAGCACCGACCGCTTCGGGCGCCGGCCGGGCTGGGGTTCGCCGAGACGCATGTGCAATCTGCCTACGCTGGTGTCGGAAGGAGTGCCCGTGAGCGAACCGGCCACCCACACCCTCGTCAAGACCCTGCGGAGGGTGCCGAACTTCGCCCCGCTCGACGAGGCGATCCTCCTGGAGGTCGTCGGTGCCTCCGCCAACCTCTACTGGTATGCGGGAGGAACGGTGTTCGAGGCCGGTGAACCTGGCGAGGCGCTCTACATCGTGCTGTCGGGATGCGTGCGGATCCTCGAGACCGTCAGCGGGGAGCAGCGGGAGGTCGCCGAGCTGGGGCCCGGGGATTACTTCGGCGAGAACGCGTTGATACACGAGGTGACCCATACGAAGACTGCCGTCGTGAGCGAGGGCACCGAGCTCCTCGTCCTCCCGAAGGACTCCTTCCAACCACTGCTCGACGGCCATCCCGAACTGGCCGCGCGGCTCGAGCGCACACTCGAGCAGCGAGACGGCGAGCCCGGCGACGGCTAACGTCGCGAAGAGCGGTAGACGTGGACGTCTGGGGGCCTGATCGGCCGGGCCGGGGCGGCGACTCCGCCGGCTGCTTCAGCGCTGTCGACCCACGGCCAGGAGGCTCTGGCCGAAGGGGGGTTGCACGACGCGTTCGAGTAGTCGCCCGGCCGGGACCAGGACCCGCTCCGACAGCGAGACGAGGGCAGGGTCGAGGCGGGGGCGGCGCGCCACCCTGCCAGCGGCCCACCACCCGAGCGCCCCGAGCGGATTGAAATAGCGCAGTTCCTCCAGCACGAGACCGGCCGCCTCGAACAACTTCACCATCCGCTCCTTGGTGTAGCGGCGGTGATGTCCGTAGCGATCATCCAGCGAGCCATGAAGCCCAGGATGCGCGGGGACGAGCGCGCAGAGGTAGCCGTTGATGCGAAGCATCCGACCAGAGGCACGCACGGCCGCAACGTCGTCGTTGAAGAGCTGGAGAACATCGATGAGAACTGCGGCGTTGAAGCGGGCGTTCGCCGTGAAGGCGTAGAGGTCGAGACGCTGCTGCACCACCTCGACGTTGTCGAGGCCGAGCTCAGCGATGCCGGCGCACATCTCGGGGTCAGGCTCGAGAGCGACGACTTCCTCGGCGTGCTCGGCGATCCAGCGCGTGAAGTTCCCGATGCCGGCGCCGACTTCGGCCACTCGCTCATTCAGGACGGGCGCGAACGAGTCAACGACCCAACGTTGGTAGGCAACTGCGGCGCGTTGGAGTTCGAGGTCATAACGCTCAATCTCTGTGCCAGCCATGGCCTCGCGCTTTGAATCGCACCGCTGCACGTCAGCAGCGACTGAGCCCGAGGCGGACCCTATCGGGTCGGTGGTTGCTGTTTAACCGGCGGCCGCCCCCGGTCGCAGCCGAAACGGGTAGGAACCATACCGTCGCGCACAACCACTTAGAGTTCTCCCGACCGGTTGGAGGGGAGGCATGCATCAACCTCGGAGGACTCTTCTTGTTGTCCTCTTGCTGCTCTGCACGGCATGCGGGACGGGCGGCGGTCAGACGCAGACCGCAGCTGGACAGCGCCCTGCCGAGCCTCAGGAGGACCCGACGCGCGCGTCGCCCCCGGCGGCGGCACCCAAGCTCTCCGATATCGCGACGGGACTCGACGTGCCGTGGGGGGCTCGCCTTCGCTCCGGAAGGGCGCGTGTTCGTCAGTGAGAGGAGGGGGCGTGTTCTCGAGCTCCTGCCGAACGGATCACGGCGGGTGGCACACGAGTTCGTGGTGGATGCGACCGGCGAGGCCGGCCTGCTCGGCCTCGCCGTTTCCGCGTCCTTCCCCGCTGACGGCTGGCTGTACGCCTACTTCACGAGTCTGGTCGACAACCGGGTGGTCCGCTTTCGGCCCGGGGGGACCGTCGAGCCGATCCTCACCGGTATTCCGAAGGCGGCTTTCCACGACGGCGGCATCATCGCCTTCGCACCTGACGGCACGCTCTTCGTCGGGACCGGTGACGCGAGCGTTGGGAACCGGGCGCAGGATCTCGGCTCGCTCGGCGGCAAGATCCTCCGCCTCCATCCCGACGGGGCCATTCCCGCCGACAACCCCTTCCCCGGCTCGCCTGTATGGTCGTACGGCCATCGCAACGTCCAGGGCCTTGCCTGGAACGCGGCCGGGCAGATGTACGCCAACGATCTCGGACCGGACGCCGACGACGAGATCAACCTCATCCGCCCCGGCGGCAATTACGGCTGGCCGGTCGTGACTGGCGAGGCCGGCCGTAACGAGTTCATCGACCCGATCTTCGTCCGCCAGCCCGAGGAAGCGTCGTGGTCGCAACTCGCGCTCCTGCAAGGCTCCTCTCTGCCCCAATGGGAGGGCGATCTGTTCGCTGCGGCCCTGCGCGGGCAACGGCTGTGGAGGGTGAGAGTCGGAGCGGACGCCCGGGTC
>JALYGD010000355.1 GCA_030777265.1 Actinomycetota bacterium
TGTGCACGTGCTGCCACTGCTCCTACTTGCCTTCATCGTCGTCCCGATCGTCGAGCTCACCGTCATCATCGCGATCGGCGGGCGGATCGGGCTCCCGCTCACCGTTGCTCTGCTGTTGCTCGACAGCATCCTGGGGGCGGTGCTCGTAAGGAGCGAAGGACGCCGGGCCTGGCGGGCCTTCCGCTCCGCGCTCCAGGCGGGCCGCTGGCCCGGAGACGAGGTCGTTCAGGGCGCGCTCGTACTCGTCGGCGGCGCCCTGCTCGTCACACCGGGGTTCGTCACCGACGCGGTCGGACTGCTCGCGCTGCTTCCCACGACCCGAGCCCTGGCCTCCCGCTACCTGCGGCGTCGGCTCACCCCCGCTCCGCTGCGACGTCATATGGGTCTCGAGGGTCGCCGGGCTGCACCTCGCGGACGCCGTCAGTCGCGGACAGCTGCCCACCAGGCGCAGGTGATCGACGTCGAGGTCGTTTCCGTCGAGCGTCATGACGACCCGGGGGAGTCGCGGACCGGCGACCAGTCCGCGCGCCCAAGGCGCGACGGGTCGAGCCAGGCACGGGACAAGCGGGTGTGAGCCAGGCCTAACAAGAGGGGGCGGCGAGGCTACTGGTAGCGTCGGGTCATCCACTGCACGAGGAGGGTCGCACTGTGACGATGGACGCCATCCGTGACGCCATCCTGAACGACGCCCCCGCCGACGAGATCGGGGCGATCACGTTGCCTGAGACGATGCGGGCCGCGATCGTACGCAAGGACGAGGTCGACCTGTTCTCGGGGCTGCCCCACGAGGAGAAGGACCCACGTAAGAGCCTCCGGGTGGAAGAGGTGCCGATCCCGCCGCTGGGTCCGAACGAGGCGCTCATCGCTCCCATGGCCTCCGCAGTTAACTACAACACCGTTTGGACCGCGCTCTTCGAGCCGCTGCCGACGTTCAGCTTCCTGGAGCGGTTCGCGCGGGAGGGCGAGTACGGAGCCCGCCACGACCTCGACTACCACATCGTCGGCTCGGACGCTGCCGGGATCGTGCTGCGAACCGGTCCGGGTGTGACCCGCTGGAAGCCAGGCGACCGGGTCGTTGTCCATTGCAACTACGTTGATCTCGAGGCGCCGCATGGCCACGAGGACTCGATGCTCGACCCGTCGCAGCGGATCTGGGGGTTCGAGTCGAACTTCGGCGGGTTCGCCGAGGTCTCGATGGTGAAGGCCAACCAACTCATCCCGATGCCGACACATCTCACATGGGAGGAGGCGGCTTCGCTCGGGCTCGTGCTCGCCACCGCCTACCGCATGCTCGTGGGCCAGAACGAGGCCCGCATGAAGCAGGGTGACATCGTGTTGATCTGGGGCGCCGCCGGCGGGCTTGGTGGCTTCGCCACTCAGTTCGTCATGAACGGAGGTGGCATACCGGTCTGCGTCGTGTCGAGCGAGGACAAGGCCAAACTGTTGGCAGACGTCGGGGTGGAAGCCGTCATCGACCGCAAGGCCGAGGGCTACCAGTTCTGGAGGGACGGCGAGCAGGACTACAGCGAGTATCGCCGCTTCGGCCGGCGCATCCGCGACATGGTGGGCGACGACCCCGACATCGTGTTCGAACACGTGGGTAGGCAGACCTTCGGTGCCTCGGTGTTCGTCGCCAAGCGCGGGGGAACGGTCGTGACCTGTGCCTCGACTACCGGCTACCTCCACGAGTACGACAACCGCTATCTCTGGATGAACCTCAAGCGCATACTCGGGGCCCACTTCGCCAACTACGCCGAGGCGTGGCAGGCGGTCCAGCTGGTCGACCGCGGCATGATCCACCCCATCCTGTCGAAGACCTATCCGCTCGAGGCGGCCGGGCAGGCCGCCTACGAGATGCACCACAATCTCCATGCGGGCAAGATCGGGGTCCTCGTTCTCGCCCCGGAGGAGGGGCTCGGCGTCCGCGACCACTCGAAGCGGGCGAAGCACGCCGACATGATCGAGCTCTACAAGCGCCTGGCAGGAAGCTCAGAATCGGGGCGCGACGAGGGAGGCAACGAGTTCGACCGCTCGTCGGCGAAGTAGGGGGCGCCAGCGAGCACGACGGCGATCGAACCGGGAAAGCGTGGTGAGCCCTCTAGAGCACGGGCCGGAACGACACCGCATAGAATGAAGCGGCCGCAAAGAGTGGCACGACCGCCCAGGCCGCCTGGCGCGTCTCGACGAGCACCGCCACGACCACGACGAGCCCGGCCGCGAGCAGACCCTCCCGCAGCGAGGTGAGGAACGCCCCCCCGAAAAGCTCGAGCTGCAGCAGCAGCGCAACGATCACGGGGCCGAGGATCGCGGCACGACTCGTCGTCACCCTCGGTTCGACGAGCCGGTCGGCCAGGAGTACCACCGCCGCGAGCGCGAGCGGTTCGAGTAACGCCTCTCCGAGCGCGATGCGCCCGATGGGGAGGAGTAGGAGGCCGACGATAGCGCCGGCGCCGGCCGCCGCGAGCCCGAACGTCCTCAGTATCTGGAGTTGTGTCAGTTCGGTACGTGCGAATCCGTCCCGCGCTTTGACCGTGAGGAAGGTGAAGAGCAGGACGCTTCCGACGAACAGGGCGAGGGACCCCAGCCCGGCGAAGACGAGTCCGAAGGGGTCGTCGATCACCTGGGCGAAGACCCCGGCCAGAGCTTTCGGGAGGCTTCGGGTCACGGCCCACGATTGCAGCATCCCGACGGCAACGAGCGGCGCCGCCGCGAGCAGGCCCGCGGACATCGCCTGACGTGGAGCGTCGAGCCCAAACGCGACAAGGCCACCACCCCGGTATCGAGCGAGCAGCAGCGGCACGAGTCCCGTGAACGCGAACGCCACGAGCACGAAGAGCGCCCCCCCGACCGGTCCTCGACCCGCCAGCGCTCGAAGCCCGAGAGGGGCGAGAAGCCGAAGCAGGAGAGGGCCGAGGATTGCGGCTGCGGCGGCGAGGACGAAATCGCTGCGTGCCTCCTCGGGATTTGCCCACATGGCGGCGCACGGTAGCAGCAGGTTGGCTGCGGATCGCCGGAGGCGCGCGCGGCCGTGACGGAGTGTGCAGCCGCCTCCGCCCCCACGGACGGGTCACGGCGGGGGAGCCGCCAGTACCGTGTGAGCTACTGGCCGTGCGACTCGAGAAAGGAAGCTCCATGAGCGAGAGCACTGGCTCGGGTAATCCACTCGAGCGAGCCGCCGAGCACGTGAAGGGAAAGACGAAAGAGGTCGCAGGGACGGCCATGGGGGACGAGT
>JALYGD010000356.1 GCA_030777265.1 Actinomycetota bacterium
GTCTGACCATGCTCGTGTCCGGGGTCGCGCTTGCACTCGGCATCAAGCCGAAGCTCGCTGCCAGCGTGCTGGCGGCCTCCCTCGTCCCCACGACCCTTGCTGGGCATCCCTTCTGGAAGCTGGAAGAAAAGGAAGCCGCGCAGCAGCGGATCCAGTTCATGAAGAACCTCGGGCTGCTCGGCGGCCTCATCGGAGTGATGGCCTCGCGGCGGTAGGGCGCTGGAAGAACCCCTTGAGCGAGGCGATGCGCGCGCCTGCCAGCTTGCGAGTAGGCGGAACGTCAGTGGTACGGCTGCTAAGCTCTGCAAATGACACGACGGTAACTTCCCCGCCGGAACCGAACCGAGCCGCGGCCCCCTGGGGGCGACGGCGCGCCCCCTGTTGGGGGCGGCGCTGGGCCGGGCCGGGCCGGCCCGCCAGTCGAATAGGTGCCGCATTCGGATGACGCATTCGGATGTGACGACCGGCAGCGGCCGAAGCTTCAGAGACTGGAGCGACAGGAGGGGCAGTGTCAGGGTTCTCGCACGCGCGTGATGAGCCGACCACGGCGAGGTTGCGTGATCGGTTCGTCCACCTTCACCTCCACACGGAATACTCGATGCTCGACGGCGCGACGCGCGTCGACGACCTCGTGCGTCGCTGCGTGGAAGACGAGCAGCCCGCGGTGGCGATAACCGACCATGGCGTGATGTTCGGGGCGGTCGATTTCACCAAGGCGGCGGACAGAGCGGGCATCAAACCCATCCTGGGCATCGAGCTCTATCAAGCTCCGGGCTCACGGTTCGAGAAGGGCGACCGGCGCAAGGGCGACGAGCCGTACTTCCACCTGACTGCACTAGCCGCCAATGAAGAGGGATATCGCAACCTCTTGAAGCTGTCCTCGCGCGCCTACCTCGAGGGCTACTGGTTCAAGCCCCGCGTCGACAAGGAGCTGCTGGCCGAGCACAGTGCGGGGGTCATCGCGCTCTCCGGGTGCCTCGCATCCGAGGTGAACCAGGCGCTGCTCCGCGGCAACGAGAACGCCGCCCGAAGCTGCCTAGGCGAGTTTGCCGAGATCTTCGGTCGCGACCGTTTCTTCGTCGAGCTACAGGATCACGGCATTCCCGAGCAGCGGCAGACATTCCCGAAGCTGCTCGAACTTGCCCGCCGCCTCGACCTCCGCACGGTTGCGACGAACGACTCGCACTACACGCGGCCGGAGGACTGGGAGGCCCACGACGTCCTGCTCTGCATCCAAACCGGTGCCCGCATAGACGACGAAGACCGCTTCGCCTTCAAAGGACGCGACTTCTACGTCAAGTCGGCGGCCGAGATGCGTGAGCGGTTCCGCGACCACCTGGACGCCTGCGACGCGACGCTGGACATAGCCGAGATGTGCGAGGCGACGATCACCTTTGGCCGCAACCTCTTGCCACGCTTCCCAACGGCGGAGGGACGGGACGAAGCCACCGAGTTGCGGGACAAGGTCTTCGCCGGGGCTGCCCGGCGTTACGCCGACCCCCTGCCCCAGCTCGTGCTCGAGCGGCTCGAGCACGAGCTGAAGATCATCGAGCAGATGGGCTTTCCCGCCTATTTTCTCATCGTCGCCGACCTTTGCGAGCATGCCCGGCGCAGGGGCATCCGGGTCGGACCGGCCCGCGGATCGGTGGGGGGGTCGGCGGTCGCCTATTGCACCGGTATCACCGAGATCGACCCGCTCGAGCACGGGCTGATCTTCGAACGCTTCCTCAACCCCGAGCGGCAGTCGATGCCCGACATCGACATGGACTTCGACGAGCGTCGACGCGGGGAGATGATCCGCTACGCGGCTCAGCGCTACGGCGCTGATCGTGTGGCCCAGATCGTGACCTTCTCGACCATCAAGGCGAAGTCGGCGATGCGCGACGCGGCCCGTGTGCTCGGGTACCCCTACGCGCTCGGCGACCGCCTCTGCAAAGCCATGCCCCCCGCAGTGCTCGGCCGCGAAGCCACGCTCGCGGAGGCCTTCGAGAAGTCCGCCGAGCTCCGCGAGGCCTACGAGCAGGATCCTGAAGCCCGGCGCGTGCTCGACACCGCCAGGCGCCTCGAGGGGCTGCGCCGCCAGCATGGCATCCACGCCGCGGCGGTCGTGATCGGGTCGGAACCGCTGATGGAGACGGTGCCGCTGCTACGTACCGAAGACGGAGAGCTGGTCACCCAGTACGAGATGCACGGGGTCGAGGCCATCGGCCTGCTGAAGATGGACTTCCTCGGGTTGCGCAACCTCACGGTCATGACAGACGCTGAGCGACACATCCGCAACGACCACGGCGTCGAGGTCGACACGAGCCGGGTACCGCTCGGCGACCCCGCGACCTACGAGCTGCTACGCCGCGGCGAGACTCTCGGCGTGTTTCAACTCGAGTCGCCCGGCATGCAGGCGCTCGTCCGACTCATGGAGCCCGATTCGTTCCCAGACATCGTCGCGTTGAACGCCCTCTACCGGCCCGGCCCCCTGGGGGAGGGCATGCACGTCGAGTACGCCGAGCGCAAGCACGGTCGGCACGTCGTCCGCTACCTCCACCCCGACCTCGAACCGATCCTGGAGGAGACGTACGGCATCATCGTCTTTCAGGAGCAGGTGCTTCGCATGGCGGTGGAGATCGCCGGCTACACGATGGGCCAAGCGGACCTGCTGCGGAAGGCGATGGGAAAGAAGATCCCCGAGCTCATGGCAGCGGAGCGGGAGCGGTTCGTCGCCGGTGCCGTAGAGAAGGGCTACGAGCAGTCTGTCGCCGACGACCTGTTCGCACTGATCGAGCGCTTCGCCGGCTACGGGTTCAACAAGAGCCACTCGGTCGGCTATGGCGTCATCACCTACCAGACGGCCTGGCTGAAGGCCAATTATCCGGTGGAGTACCTCGCGGCCCTGCTGACCTCGGTGAAGAACAACAAGGACCGCCTCCCGCAGTACCTGAACGAGTGCCGGGTCATGGGCATAACGGTGTTGCCGCCGGACGTGAACGAATCCGACGCCGACTTCACCCCTCGAGGCCAGGCGATCCGCTTCGGGCTCTCGGCGGTACGCAATGTGGGCGAAGGAGTGGTCGAGTCCATCGTGGCCGCCAGGCGGGAGAAGGGCCGATTCACGAGCTTTCGCGATTTCTGCTCCAAGGTCGCCTGCACCGCGCTGAACAAGCGGGTGCTCGAGTCGTTGATAAAAGCTGGCGCGTTCGCAAGCGTCGGGCACACGCGCAAGGGGCTGCTGGAGCCGGTCCGCGCGGTGGACCCGCCGCCCTTCGAAGCCATATTCGACGCTGCCGTCACCCGTCAACGGGATGCGGCCGCCGGCCTGGTAAGCCTGTTCGGGCCCGAGTTCGGCGGCGCCGAGGAGGATGACGGCGTTCGAGTCGCGCCGGGTGAGTTCGACAAGCAGAACCTGCTGGCGCTGGAACGCGAGATGCTAGGCCTCTACGTTTCCGACCACCCGCTGTTCGGGGCGGAAGATCTGCTCGGCCAACTCGTCGACTTCGACCTCGGCTCGCTCCGCGGCCGTCTCGAAGACAACGAGTCAGTGCCCGACACCGTCACGGTCGGCGGTGTCCTCATGGCCATTTCGAAGCGTTTTACCAAGAAGGGCGACTCCTACGCGGTCGCTGTCCTCGAGGACCTCGCCGGCGCGGCAGAGGTGGTGTTCTTCCCGAACATCTACCGTGAGTGGGGGGACCTGCTGACCGAAGACCGAGTACTCGTGGTACGCGCCCGCTTGGACGAACGTGACGAGAACCTCAAGCTCATCGCCCTCGCGGTGTCAGAGCCGGATCTGTCTGAGGCGGTCACTGCCCCCGTGGTCGTCCGTCTGGCCGTGCAACAGTGCACGGGTACGGTTGTCGACGAACTCAAGGCGATCCTCGAACGTCATCCTGGCGGCATCCCGGTCCAGCTCGAACTGCTGGGAAGGGAGCACAAGACGGCGTTCAAGCTCGGCGACGCGCTGAGGGTTGCCCGCAGGCCCGGACTGATCGGCGAGCTGAAGGCCCGTTTCGGTGGGGATGTCATCACCGCCGCTGAGGAGTAGTCACCGGCCTGGCCTCAGGCTCGGGCTCATCTTCGCGCTGCTCGTCATCTCAGGCAGCTGCGGGCCAGGCGATCGGGGCGGGACGAGGCCGGAGACGCCGGAACCGTCCGCAGCTCTCACGCCCGCGACCGGCTCGCCGACCGATGACGCGCCGCCGGCGGCCGGCCGCTCGCAGCGGATGTGGGTTGCCGTCGAGGGCGCAGGGATGCTTGCGCTCGTCGATCTTCGCGCCCGCGCAGTCGTTGAGCAGCACCCCACCGACGATGGCCCACACAACCTCACAGTCGCCGGGGACGGCACAGTCGCAGCCGCCCTCTACGGCAGCTCGGAGATCGCCATCCTGCGGCATGGAGCGCTCACGACAGTGGACCTCGGCGGCCGCCCGCACGACGTGAAGGCGGGCGATGGCCGCTTCGTGATCGCTAACGAGGCGGCCCGGCGAGTCGAGCTCGTCGGCACGGGCGGACACCGAGGTCCGCGCATCGAGCTCCGCGCCGAGCCACACGACCTCGACCTCACCCCCGACGGTCGCAAGGCCTGGGTCACCTTGAACGGGACGGACGAGCTGGCGCTCGTCGACCTCGACACGGCAAGCG
>JALYGD010000357.1 GCA_030777265.1 Actinomycetota bacterium
ATGACACCGCATTCGAAGGTGGGCTGGAGCGGGGCGACCCTTTCCCCGACTTCGAGCTCCGCACGGTGTCGCGCCGCCGCGTCCACAAGGCTGACTACGTCGGCGATCGCCCGCTTTTCATGGTGTGCGGCTCGATCACCTGTCCGATGACGATGAGCGCCGGGCCGGCGCTTCGTCGCCTGTACGACGAATACGGGGACCGGGTCGCGTTCCTCACGCTCTACGTCGGCGAGGCCAATCCCGTAGACCGCTATCGGCAGCCCGACACGTACGAGCAGAAGCTTGCTCACGCCCGCGACTACCAGTATCGCGAACGGGTCCCTTGGCTCGTCGCGGTGGATGACCTCGATGCGGCGTTGCAGCGAGCCCTGGGAGCCAAAACGAGCGCTTCCTACATCATGGCTCCCGACGGCACCGTCGCGTTCCGCACCTCGCGGACGAATGACGAGCGGCTGCTCCGGGAGGCATTGAGTGCCATCGCCGCGGGGCACTCCCCGAAGGTGTGGGGGCGACAACTGCACCCAGGGCCGATGGGAGGCGCCACCCGACGATTGGGGCACATGGAGACCGAGGTCGGCGACCAGGCGAAGGCGGACCTGCATCGCACGACGACACCCGTATTCGGACGGCTGACCACTGCGTTTCAGTCGCTGCCGGCGCCGGCACGAGGAGCTGTCGGGCTGGCGGCAGGTCTTCTCCCGCTTGTGGTCGCGGCGGTTGCCATCAAGGTGTTCGTCCGGCGCGTCGACCCGGGCCCACAGCCCGTCCCTGCGCCTGGACTGCACGCTGCGATGAAGTGGCGGCACCAGGGCGGGATCCATGACCAAGGGGTCTCTACTGCTCGCTTCGCCCCCGGCGATGTCTGATGACCGCTTCGCCCGACGAGGTCTTTCCCTCGAGATCAGGCGCGTGCTGGAGGAGATGACCACGGGCGCGGGTGTCGAGTCTCCGGGACCCGGGTGGATGCGCTCGTCGAAGGTCAGGTCAGGCCGTGAGCGCTTCGTCTCCGCGCTCGCGGTCAACCTCCTCTATGACCTCTCGCGCTATGCGACGGATCCTGCGGTTGCGGATGCGAGCCTTCACCCACAACACGAACACGCCTGCCGCCACTCCACCGGCGGCGGCCAGGGCGGCCGGCTTTTTCAGCGTCTCGGCAGGAGGGACTTGATCTGCAAGTCGATCGAGCTTCGCATCTATGCGTTGGCGGGTGAGGTCGATCTCGTCTCTTACCGATTCAGTCGGGTTCGCGCCCACTCCTTGTCCTCCTTCAAGGCTTCGATGGTCGCCTCCGGGGCCGTCGGGGGCTGAACCAGACGCTTGCGCGCGAACAGGGCCGCGGCCGCGGTGCCAGCGCCGAACATGACGGCGACCAGGAGTCGGGCCAGCCAGCTGGGCATGAACACGTCGAGCCCGTAGGCCAGCGCCGAAGCCGCAAAGCCGAGGGCGAACAGGCCCAACACCCCCGCGACAGCCCCAGCCGCAGCGGCTTTCAGACGGGCTTCGAGCGCCTCCAGTAACTCGTGGCGGGCCAACTCCAAGTGCTTTTTGAACAGCAGCTGGGTTTCGTTGAGCAGATCACGAATGATCGCGACCGGCTCACGCTCGTGGCCAGAGCCCTGCCCGGGGCTGCGCCCCAAGTCCGGGGACGGGCCGGGAGCGCCAGATGTTGACGAGGCGGAGGCCCGGGCAGGAGGGCCAGATGTTGACGGACCGGAGGCCCGGGCGGGCGGGTCAGATGGGGTGGGGCCGTCCATCGACGCTCCCTTCCAGTGGGCGACGCGGCTTGATTCCCTAGCGACTGTAGGCGCCGGCCGGCGCCTCACGGCGTTCGAATGGACGAATCACTACCGTGGTCCGGTCGCCGCGGGCCCTGTCAGCTCTCCAGCGCACGACCATCGCTCAGAGGTTCGAGGCTGTGGTCTGGGTGGCCCAGCGGTCGGGCTCGGGCCGATCGCACTCCGCGCGGGGAGAGCGGTGGACGGCACCAGCACTTCGACCGACCCGCCTACGCGATCAGCTCCGGCGGTCCCCGGTGGGCCGGAGTGGGCAGCCGTCCCCGCCTCCCCGCTGCACCTCTTGTCCGGAGATGCAGCTTGCTTAGGTATGGGTTCCCTTATCAGAACCCTCCTCTGAAGGTAGGCGCAATGCGGGGACGTGTCAACCGAGCGCCCGCCTACGGACCGACCGTCAGCTTCGTGCGCATGCCGAGCTGGTAGTGGACGAGCTGCTCTCCCTCGTGCTGCTCGACGATGTTGCAGAAGAGCACGTACTCGCCGGGAGGCAGATCGAAGGTCCCCTGGCAACTCTCGCCCGATGGAAAGGCCTCGATCTCGCCGACGAGGGCGTCGGGCGGCAGCTTCTCCTCATCGACCGCGCCCTGCTCGTCAACTGGAAGAGCGCCCGGGTCGTCGGCACGTACGATAACGAGCTCGTGCGGCTCCTCGCCCGCGTTCTGAGCAGTGAAGGTGACGCGGCCAGCCGCCACGCGCTCGGGCGCCTGCACCGACCACTCGTCGAGGACGACGTCGATCTTCTCGCTGGCGGTGGAGGGGTCCCCTACCGGCTCGCACGCGGCGACCCGTGTCGCGGTCGCTCCCTGCCCGCCATGAGTGGCGGAGCCGGTCCTCGCACCGGTGGCCGTGCCACCGTGGGTGGCCGAGCCGGTCCCACCGATGTTCTCGACGGTGGCTTCGTCGCCTCCGCCGCAGGCTGCCAGCGTGAGCAGGAGCGGCACGACGAGCCGAAGGGACGCGTTCCTTGCCACATAGAGCATGATGGTTCCCCTTCACCTCTTCCGGGTGCCGTCGGCCCCGAACCGCTTGCTAAGGTCAGGCGACCCTAATCGCAGTCAGGTGCAACACCAACCTTCGCGGTCATCCCGACAACACTCGAGCGCTCGCCAGGCTGTTCCAGCCATCATCCATCGGAGGGACGATGAGACTCGGTCTCCCATCGCCCTTCCTCCCCTCGAGTTGCTCGCGCGCCTGGCTGGCGGCGGCGCTGGCCGCATTGCTCCTGACGGGCTGCGGCCAGGTCGGCGCCAAGGGGAGCGACCCGTCGGTCGTCCGCGTCTACTCCGCCCGCCACTACGACCTCGAGCGGGCATTCGACGTCTTCGCCGACGAGACCGGAATCTCTGTGCAGTTCCTGACCGGCTCGGATGGAGAGCTGCGCGAGCGCATCAAGGCAGAAGGCGAGCAGACGCAGGCCGACGTCTTCATGGTGGTGGACGCAGGCAACCTCTACCTCGCCGCGCGGGAGGGCCTCTTCCAGCCCATCGACTCGCAACTGCTGCGGGAGGCGGTGCCGGACCATCTCCGCGACCCCGGCGGGCTGTGGTTCGGTCTCAGTCAACGGGCCCGAACGATCGTCTACAACCCCCAGCGGGTCGACCCCGCCGAGCTCTCGACCTACGAGGCGCTCGCTGAGCCGAGGTGGCGAGGGCGGTTGTGCATGCGCAATTCCACCAACGTCTACACCCAGTCTCTCGTCGCCAGTCTCATCGCCTACCACGGCTACGAGGGCGCCCGCGGGGTTGTTCGCGGCTGGGTGGCCAACCGTCCGCAGTTCATCAACAACGACGTCGAGATCCTCCAAACCGTCGCCGCCGGTGGCTGCGACGTCGCGATCACGAACCACTACTACCTTGCACGGCTCATCGCCGAGGACCCCGCCTTCCCGGTGCGGCTGTTCTGGGCCAACCAGGACGGCCGCGGCACCCACGTCAACATCAGCGGTGCAGGGGTCACCGCCGCCGCTGAGCATCGCGAGGAGGCGGTCCGGCTGCTCGAGTGGCTCGCCAGCGACGGGCAGAGCGAGTTCGTGGACGGGAACTACGAGTACCCGGTCAATCCCGACGTGCAAGCGGCACCCCTGCTTGTCGAGCACTTCGGGCCTTT
>JALYGD010000358.1 GCA_030777265.1 Actinomycetota bacterium
CGCTCCTCAAGGATCTCGTGGCATGGGCTGACAAGCAGACAGATGTACAGGCGGTCGGCCTGGCCGGCTCGTGGGCACGCGCCGCCGCACGGCTGGATTCCGACGTTGATGTGGTGATCATCGTCGATGATGTCCACCGCCGGCTCGTCGATGACCGGTGGCTCGCGCGGTTCGACGAAGTGGCCACAGCCACGCGGGAAGACTGGGGAGCGGTGCAGTCATGGCGCGTTCGGTACCGCAGCGGCCTAGAGATCGAGTACGGCCTTGGGCCGTCCTTACCGCACGCTGGTGGCCGCGGCGGTGGAGGCCCAGCATCGCCCCAGCACACGGATCGTCTGCCTTGCCGACCACGGCCCAACCCCCGCTTGTGTACCCCAGGGTCTTGATCTATGCCGGGTTGGGCCGCAACGGCAATGAAGTTGTTTGAACTCGCCCTCATCGGCCTCGCCCCACGGCAAGCACCACCGTCGAGCGGTCGACGAGATCGTCGGGGTTGGCGTGAGCGACCAGGCGCCGGACGCGCTCAACGACGACCTGCCGGCGCTCGGGCGGCAGCTTCCCCAGACGCCGCGCCCCTGCACCGTACTCAGTGAGGTAGGCGGCCAGCTGCTCAGCGTCCCAGCAATGGTCCAGCGGCTCAGACCAGCTTCGCACCTCGCCGAACCCGGCGGTCTGCAGCACGCCGGCGAGCTTGCCGGCGCTGTTCACGAGTTCGTCGGAGCGGCCTGAGTCGGGCTCGTCGGGTGGCACACCCGCGCGGTCGAAGAACTCGGCCACGGCGTCGGCGGCGGCGCCACGGCGCCGCTGGCCCCACACCGTCACGCCGCACCAGCCACCCGGGCGCAGCACCCGGCGGGCCTCCGCCAGCGCCCGCACCGGCTCGGGCACGTGAAACAGCATGAAGGCCGCAATCACCGCGTCGGCGCAGGCGGTGCGCAAGGCGAGTTGGCGCGCGTCCATCCCCGCCACCGGTGCGGTCCCGGACGCGCGGGCGTGGCGCAGCATCTCCAGCGTGAGATCGACGCCGATGACGAGCGCGGCGGGTGCGGCCGCCTGCAGATGGCGGAGCAGGAAGCCGGTACCGGCGCCCACGTCCACCACGCAGCCCGCGTGCTCCAGCGGCAGCGCGCCGAGCAGACGACGGCTCGCCTGACCGATCACCGGGGCCCACAGCCGCTCGTACGCCTCCGCCTCCCCCGCGTAACAGGCGGTTAGAAAGCCTCGGTGAGCGCTCTGGGCGTCGCCTCCGGGTGGGCTCATCGGGCCCCGCCGTGTGTGCTCATCGGCGGACGTGAAATACCCGACCTCGACTTGTAGGCAACCCTCATCATGCACCGGAGGCACACGTCGATTTCGGCATCGACCTCACCGGCGTCGTCAAGCCGTGCCATATAGCGATTATCGCTCTTGACGCGGCGCTTGAGCCACGCTTCGTCACTCGGTCGATGTGTGGAGCGGCCATACTGGACCACGATCAGGTGCGGGAACCATTGGGGTATGCGACTCGGCGGGAGTGCGGTCCAACGTCCCTTTTCTCTGTCGCGGAGTTCAACCCTTGCCGGGATAGGGCCGGTCATGGGTCCATCTGCGCCTCGGCGGTCCGTGGGAAGCGCGCTACAGTGATTGGGTTGACGAGTATGCGGCGGCATCGTTGCCTGGTCCCCCCCATGCTCTGGCCACTGGAAGGTGGGCGTTTGGCATCCTTGCCTGAGCGTTGGTCGGGCAGTGGCTGGGAGACAGAGATGGCGACGAAGCCGCCCTTGGTTGGACCGGAGAAGAACAGCCTGCATGCTTTCCTCGACAAGCAACGGGAAGTGCCTTTGTGGAAGCTCGAGGGATTGGATGATGCCGACCTGCGGCGCGCGATGGTCCCCTCGGGCACGAACCTGCTTGGGCTGGTCAAGCACCTCGCCGCGGTCGAGTACGGGGGGTTCTGCCAGACGTTCGGCCGCGAGACCGAAGCCCTGCCATTCGACGAGGACGATGAGAACGCAGATCTGAGCGTCACCGCCGAGGAGACCACCGACTGCACCCTCCCCTTTACGGGCTCTTCGTCTCTGACCGTGGTGGGCCGGTCGGAGTGAGTTCCGTCTGAAAGGCCTGAAGCTCCCCGAGACTCGCAGCTGTCCAAGGCCGGCGAGTTGAGGAGCTTCAGGTGCAACCAGAGCGTAAGCCAGGCGAGGTCGTGATGCTCGGATTGGCGGACTTCGTCGTGCTCGGCGTCGACGAGATCGACGACGAGCTGGAGGTCACGGTCGAGACGACGGCCGCGCGGGTGGGCTGTCCACGCTGCGGCGTGATGGCGGTGTTGCACGACCGGCGCCAGACGTTGGTGCGTGACGTCGATGCGTTCGCCCGGCCGGTGCGGCTGCGGTGGCGCAAGCGGGTGTGGCGCTGTCGCGAACAGCGG
>JALYGD010000359.1 GCA_030777265.1 Actinomycetota bacterium
CCGCGATGAGGAGAGCCCCTTCGAAGGCTGGATGGAGCGGCATGCCCGGCGCGAGCAGTGGCCGTGCGACGCTCGTGTGTGGGTCGCCGACTGGTTCGACCGCCGAGACGAGGCACTGAGACGTCACGTCACACAAGTCGACCCCACCGGACTGTGGTTCGCCTGGCCGCGGGACCTCGAGCGAGACCTTTTCCCCTGGGAGTGCTTCACCCGCCTACGTTCGGACGTGCCGACTGCCAACGTCGAGGACGACCTCTTCGCCGGTCTCGTTGGCTGATCTCGGCTCTCGCGTCGCTGCTGCGGAGCGCCGCTCACTGACCACTTCCGTCGCCGTCTTAGGGGACCTAAGACGGCTCCTCTCGCGTCGCTCCTGCGGAGCGCCGCTCACTGACCGAGCGGCCAGGTATGCACCGGCTCGTTTGCCGCCATGAGTTCGATGTAGCGGCGCGTCATCTCGAGCAGCGCGTCGTCCCGGTCGAGCCCACACGTCTCGTGCAGGTGCTGAAAGGTCGCCACCTGCCAGGTGGCCCCGGTCCGGCGGGACAGGCAGCGGCCCTCGATGATTCCGAGGTAGCGCTCGCGGTCGATCCCGTCGATCCCCCAGCTTTCGAGGCCTGCGTGGGCTAGGGGCAGGAGGTGGCGGAGCACGAGCTCGGAGGCTGGGAGGAAATCGATGCCAGGCCAGGACAACTGCGCGGTGATGCCGTTTCGCGCGGCAGCGAAGAAGTTTTCGCTCGCGAGTTCGAACGCGAGCCGCTCACTGATTGCGGGTTTCTCGTGCGCGACGGCTCGGAGCAGGCCGTAGTAGAAGACGGCGTTCGCGATCGCATCGACCGCGGAGGGGCCGGCTGGGAGAACCCGGTTCTCGAGGCGAAGGTGCGCCTGCCCGTTCGTAACCCCATACACTGGGCGGTTCCAACGCCAGACGGTGCCGTTCAGCAAGGTCAGCTCCCGCAGCCGTGGCACCCCGCCCTGCTCGATCACGTCGAGCGGCTCCTCGTGGTCGAGGATCGGCAGCAGTGGGGGGAAGTAGCGTACGTTCTCCTCGAACAGGTCAACGGCTCCATCGATCCATCGCTCCCCGAACCACACCCGGGGGCGGACCCCTTGAACCGCGAGCTCCACCGTGCGGGTGTCCGTCGACTGCTCGAACAAGGCGATGCGGGTCTCGTGCCAAAGTTGCCGTCCGAGCAGGAATGGCGAATTGCAGGCCACTGCGAGCTGGGGCGCGGAGATGGCCGCGGCGGCGTTCCAGTATCGGGCGAACAGCTCGGGGGCGACCTGCATGTGGAGCTGCATTGACGTCGATGCCGACTCAAGGGCGATCGAGCTCGTCGTCAACGTGAGACGTTCGGTACCCGAGATGTCGATCTGCAGATCCTCGCCGCGGGCGGCGAGGATCTGCTCGTTCAGCAGCTGGTAACGGGGGTTGCGCGAAAGGTTCTCTCGTGTGACGTGCAGGTCGCGCAAGGTGGGCAGGATCCCGACGATCACGATGCGAGCGTCGAGCTCGGCTGCCCGCTTCAAAGCATGAGCGAGACAGCCCGTGAGCTCGTCCTCGAGGGTGCGAAAGACCCAGGATTCGACCTCGTGGGGAGGGAGGTTGAACTCGATGTTGAATTGGGCGAGCTCCGTTTGGAAGGCGGCAGACTCGATGCGGGTCAGCACCTCGGCGTTGATCATCATGGGGGTGCCGCTGCCGTCGACAAGATAGATCTCGAGTTCGAGTCCGATCCGGTCCAGGTTCTGTTCGAAGCGGTGCTCGTCGACCATCCGGCGGAAGGCGTCGAGGCAACGTCCGACCTTCTCGCGGTAGCGTTGGCGCTGCTCCGGTGTGAACCGGACCAGCTCGACCTCTTCCCCCATGAGGATCCCTTCCGGGCTGGCGACCGAAGGTCGCCGGGCGGTGGGTGGTGACACGGCCGCAGGTGCCGGCCGGCTGGCGAATGGTCGCACGAAACTTACAGCACCACCGTCCGTCGTCGAGCGGGCCAAGTCGCTCAAGAAGCGGAGCGGTAGCGACCAGGACGAGTCGCTCGAGCAGCGAAGCGGTAGGACCGGGAACAGTCGCTCGAGCAGCGAAGCGGAAGCGACCGGCAACAGGGCTCGCCGGATGAAGGCTGGACGGCTATGGGTTGAGCTTGCTCTGGGTTGGATCGTGCGTTCGCTTCGTCGACTGCGCCAGCAGCCACCGCGGGACGGTGACTTCGCCTACCGTGAAAGGCACCATGGGTCCCGAGGAGGGCAAAATGCCGAACCGCCTTGCCGGTGAGACCAGCCCTTATCTTCTCCAGCACCGCGACAACCCTGTCGACTGGTGGCCGTGGGGTGAGGAGGCGTTCGAGGAAGCACGCCGCCGCGACGTGCCGATCTTCCTCTCGGTCGGCTACTCCTCCTGCCACTGGTGCCACGTCATGGCACATGAGTCGTTCGAGGACGAGGAGGTCGCGCGGAGTCTCAACGAGTGGTTCGTGCCGGTGAAGGTGGACCGGGAGGAGCGGCCCGACGTCGACAGCGTATATATGGACGCTGTCACGGTGTTGACCGGCCGGGGTGGCTGGCCCATGTCGGTGTTCCTCACCCCCGATGGCCGTCCCTTCTATGGCGGAACGTACTGGCCGAAGGAGGACAGGCTCGGCCTGCCCGGTTTCGTGCGCGTGCTCGAGTCGGTGTCGCAGGCGTGGCGGGAGCGGCGCGAAGAGGTGACGACATCGGCGGGACGCATCGCCGCTGCGATCACCGCGCGCACCGTCCCGTCTGCAGTCGAGGGGCCTGATCCGGACGTCGCTGACCGCGCAGCCGGCCTTGTCCTGCGCGCCTGGGACCGGCGCTATGGAGGTTTCGGGCAGGCCCCGAAGTTTCCCCAGGCGATGACGCTCGAGTGGCTGCTCGAACGCCACGTCCGCACGGGTGAGTCCGAGGGGGAGCTGCTCGCCTGCGTCACCCAGACCCTCGACCGGATGGCCCGCGGCGGGCTGTACGACCAGGTGGGGGGCGGTTTCCACCGCTACTCGACCGACGCCCACTGGCTCGTGCCGCACTTCGAGAAGATGCTCTACGACAACGCGCTCCTCGCCCCCGTCTACGCGAAAGCGTTCGCGGTTACAGGAGATGCGCGCTTCGACCGGGTAGCCCGTTCCACCCTCGACTACCTCCTGCGCGAAC
>JALYGD010000360.1 GCA_030777265.1 Actinomycetota bacterium
GGGCAGTACACCTTGTTGAGCAGGTTCGAGCTGGTCACCAAGGTTTGGCCGCCCTGGTTGACCGAGCTCGAGAAAAAGGTCCAGGGCAGCAAGCCGAGGTAGCTGAACAGCGCGTACGGGGCCCCGCCCGTGTCGACGTCCGCCACCCTCCGCAGGAAGACGGTGAAGACGATCATCAGGACCACGGGGGTGATGACCGCCCAGGAGAACCCCAGGATCGCCTGCTTGTAGCGCACCCGGATCTCGCGCTCGGCGAGGGTGCGAATGAGCTCCCGGGACTTCCAGAGCTCCCTCAGTGAGAAGCCAAGGCGTATCCGTCGCTTGTAGACCAGCTTTCGAGGGGGCCCGCCGAGGGCTGCGCCGGCTTGGCTCACGCCAGGAGAGTAACCGGCTGCAGCGCCGTCACCGTCCTCTCGCTCAGGCGAGGCCGCCTCATTCGTCTCCGAGGATCTCCACCCGCGTGGCGAGGAGGACCTCGGGCGCAGAGCCTGGACCACCGGTCGCCCGGATGGCCGAACCCGTGGCGATGTGCTCGGCCAGGTCGGCGGCTGTGCCGTCGGCGTGGATCAGCTGCGCTCGAGGCGCCAACTCCACGACCCGAAACCCCCGCGCTGGCTGCTCGAGAACCATGGTGTCGTCACCGACCGAGACGGTGACCACGATGCCCTCGATGACGACCGCCGCTCGGTCCGTTGCCGGTTGCCCCTCCGTGGGGGCGCCGCCTTCCGAAGAGGCGGGTTCGCCGGTGGACATCGGCTCCGGAGAACGCCCTTGTCCGCCTGCCCTACTGGGGCCATCTGAGCAGGCGGAAGCCACCACCACGGTGGCGAAGCTGAGTGCTACGGCGACGAACGTGGTGCGGCGCACCGTCGGACTCTACGCCGGCATGTCCGCCCGGCGGGAATGTCGACAACTTGTCCCGGGTTCATGCCTGGCGGATCACGCCGGTCATAGCCTGGTGGCGGGCCCGCGCTTAGCATGCCGCCGTGCTCCTCTCCCGCCGGTCCCTGGTCGTCGCATGTCTGGTTGTGATCTGGTCAACCCTCTCCGCTACACCCGTCGGGGCCGCGGCCGGCTTGGAGACCTTCGAGGTTGCCCCCCTCGCGGCCGACCCTGAGGTCACCGGGTTCAAGAGCCCCCATGTCGTCGCCCGCAACCCGTCGATCTCCGATCGAGGGCGGCTCAACGTGTTGCTGCCCGGGACTGACATCGAGCCCACCAAGATGAAGGAGTTCGTCAAGGCTGGAGCAGAAGCGGGCTTTCCCAGCATCGGGCTGCGGTTCGCCAACAACTGGGGAACCGGGAGGCTCTGCGGGAGCGAGGCTGACCGGACGTGCTACGAGAAGGTCAGATACGAAGCCTTCGACGGTGTCGACCGGACATCGAAGATCGATGTGCAACCTCGGGACTCGGTTTCCGGCCGGCTTGCCGCCCTCTTGGTGTACCTGGACCGGCAGCGGCCGGGAGAGGGCTGGGGACGCTTCCTTGACAGCCCAACGCAACCGAAGTGGTCGTCGATCATCGTCAGCGGTCATTCCACGGGCGCTGGGCAGGCCGCCTTCATCGGCCTGAAGAAACGACTGGCCGGCGTAGCCGTGATGTCAGGGCCCGGCGACGGCAGCGCCACCAACCTCGCGCCCTGGATCGAACCACCGGGTCAGGATGCAACTCCTCTCGCCGTCTGGTACGCCCTGTCCCATGCCAAGGAGAAGAGCGTCGACGAGCACAAGGCGGCGTGGGCGAAGATCGGGATCCCGGGGCCGATCGTGGCCGTTGACGGTACGGACGGCAAGCCTGCTCCCTACGGAGGGGCCCAGAAGCTTCTCACCACGTTGACGCCCCCGGACGGGAACAATCACAACAGCGTGGCCATCGACCGATCGCTGGTCTTCACCGACGGCAGGCCGGCGCTGATCCCGGCGTGGACGCACCTTTTGACCCATGGGGGTGCACCTCTCACCGGCGACACGACCGGCCCGAGCGTCTCGCTCACCTCGCCTGCGGCCGGCGCCACCGTCTCGGGCTCGGTCGACATGGCGGCGACGGCGAGCGACGCCGGGGGCATCGCCAAGGTGGAGTTCCTGGTCGATGGCGTGGTGCGGGCCAGCGACGCTTCGGCCCCGTACGGGTCGACCTTCGACACCACGCAGGTCAGCAACGGCTCCCACTCCTTTTCTGCCAAGGCCTACGACGCCAGCGGTAACTCAGCGGCGTCCACCGCCACGGTGACGGTGAGCAACACTGCCTCCACCACTACGCCCTCCATGGTCGCGAGCTCCAGCGGCGACACGGGCTCGGGGAGCGCCGCTTCGCTGTTGGTCGGCCATTCGATACCCAACACCGGCGCCGGGCGCTACCTGGTGGTGGGTGTGGCTTGGAAGGCGTCGACCGCCCCGAACCTCTCCGGGGTGTCCTACGCAGGCACGGCGATGAAACAGCTCGGTCCGACCATCTCGCCCGACCCGACCATGCGGTTGGCGCTCTTCGGGCTTCCCAGCCCGGCCGTCGGGAGCGGTGACGTGTCGGTGGCGCTCTCCGGCAACGCTGGGATCGTGGTCTCGGCCCGGACCTTCACCGGGGTGGACCCCGGCCCACTCGCGGCAGTCACCGCCAACGGGAAGTCGTCCACCATCTCTGTCGGTGTTCCGGCAAGTCCGTCTCATCTGGTGGTCGACTGGGCAGTGCACTTCGGGGACGCAGCGACCGCCGTGGCGGCCGCAGGCCAGACCGAGGACGTCAACCGGGCCACCACCTCCACAGGTTTCGACCTGCGCGGCCTCGCCTCCCACAAGAACGGGACCACGAGCACCAGCGCCATGTCGTGGAAGCTGTCGTTGTCCAAGGCCTGGGCGACGATCGCCGTCCCGTTGGCGCCCGCCGGCTGAGTCAGAGCACCGGCCGGCCGCAGGCGCCCCGGCCTGCGGCGCACTCCCTGCCGGCCCCCCCACGGTACGATGGCGCACCATGCCCAGTACGGGGAAGGGGCGGGCCCGTCCGAGGTGGTTGCTACCGATGATCGGCCTCGTGGTGGCCGGCATCGCCGTAGCGACCCTGGTGTTCCAGGATCGCGATGAGGCCACCAGCGGGTCCAAGAGGGCCTCCGAGCCGTCGGGCGACCCCGCACCCCTCCAAGATCTCATCGATGCCCGATGCCGCGAGGGTGGTGTCGTCGAGCTTTCAGGCCGGTACGTCATCGACGACACGGTCGTCATCCAAGGGTGTCGCAACCTCACCATCCAAGGCAACGGGGCCCTCTTGGAGACCGACCAGCTCGGGCCGTTCACAAACGGCAAGCAGGCAGGAGGCGACGGCAAGGCGAACGACGAGAAGGCGAACCAGGACGAGGAGGAGGAGGAGGAAGCGAACGACGAGCAGGAGGCGGAGCAAGGCGGGGATCGGGGAAACGACCAGTCTGGCGACCAGGGCAAGGGCAAGAGGCAGGAGTCGAAGCGTGTCCACGTGCTGATCGCCGATTCGTCCGACATCGTGGTGCGCAACCTCACCGTGCGGGGCCCGAACCGCACCGACGATCCGAAGATCGGTCGGCCCGGAGTGGCAGTGTACGACGCCCGGTACGCCAAGGAACACGGGTTCTCGATCCAAGGGAGCTCCCGGGTGCGCCTCGAGGACAACCGGGTGGAGATGGTGTTCGGCGACG
>JALYGD010000361.1 GCA_030777265.1 Actinomycetota bacterium
ACGGCCTCGCGCAGGTTATCGATGAATCCCTCGGCAAGTCGGCCAAGTTCGCCATGGAAGAAGCGCTGGGCGGGACCCAGGAGCAGCGAGGGCACCGGAACGTCGACGTGTACCCCCAGTTGCATGACCGCTTCGGTGCCGCCCCCGCCTTCGGTCAGCCTCACCTCGCCTTGCGCGGCGGGAATGTCATCCTCGTGACGCTCCTTCGAGTCGAACCTCAGCCGGTCCGGTCCATGCAGCGTGTAACGCATCGTGAAGGAGGGCCGAAAACGGTGGCCGACGGGGCTGGCGCCCTCCATCTCCCAGTACCAGCCGCCCTCCACCTGCTCGTAACGGACAACGTTCGGCATCAACGTCCCGAATCGGGACACGTCGCCGAGCACGTCCCACGCCTCCTTCTGGGTGGCAGGCAGATGCCCGGACCGAACCACCTCTGCGCGCACGATCGTCATGGACTCACCTCCGGGGGCTGCCACCGGCGGCGGCCGCGGCGAGCACGAGCGCGAAACGGTTGTCGTGATCGGTCAGCCACCGCTCGAGCGCAAGCCCGGCGTCGCCAAGCTCCTGTGTGACCTGGGGGCGGGAGAACTTGCATGACACCTCCGTATGGAGCTCCTCTCCGGGAGTGAAGCGGACGGTGAGCTCGAGTTCGGGGAACGTGGCGACGACTTCCCGGGAGGCCCGCAGGAACATATCGATACAGGCGCGCTCGCGGTCGTAACGGGCGACGTGCTCGAAAGCATCGAGCGGGAGGTCGCTTCCGAGCTCGCGGTTCAGGACAGCGAGCAGGTTGCGGTTGAAGGCGGCGGTGAGGCCTGCAGCGTCGTCGTACGCGGCCTCGAGTGCCGCAACGTCCTTCATGAGGTCGACGCCCAACAGGAAGCGATCGCCGGGTGCGAGCAGGCCGGCGATGCGCTTGAGGAAGACGGACCGCTCGTCACGCTCGAGGTTGCCGATCGTGGAGCCCAGGAAGGCGATGAGCCGTCTGCCCCTGCGTGGCAGAGCTGCTATATCGCGTTGGAAGTCACCCACCACTGCCTCGATTTCCAGCCACGGGTAGTCATGGGCAATTGCTTCGGCGGCCTCGCGCAGGGCGGTATGGCTGACGTCGAGCGGGACATAGCGGGGGGGCACCACAGGCGCACGGCGGTGCATCGCCTCGAGCAGCAGGCGGGTCTTGCGTGAGGAGCCCGAACCGAGCTCGACAAGCTCGATGGGCGCCGCCTCCGCGACGATCGCGCCAGCCTGTCTCTCGAGGATCGCGGTCTCAGCCCGAGTCAGGTAGTACTCGGGCAGACGGGTGATCTCCTCGAACAGGGCGCTCCCTCGCGCGTCGTAGAAGTACTTCGGCGGCAGCGACTTGCGGGCTGCGGTCAGCCCGGCCCGAACGTCCTCAGCCAACTCGTCACGCAACTCGCGAGGCGGGGACAGGTGGCTGATGCGGACCCGATCTGGCCCGCCCAGCCCGGCCCCTTCGGGGCCTGTCCGATCTGGCCCGCCCAGCCCGGCCCCTTCGGGGCCTGTCCCGGACCGGTTCACAGTTTGCCCCGGACGGCCTGCGCCGCAAGTCGAGCGACGGGCCTGAGGTCGAGGGCAAAGCGGACGTCGTGATCTTCCACTTCCGCCAACATCCGCAGGAACACTGACCGAGACACAGCTCTTGCACCGAGTTGGCACAGGTGCGGGGTAGCCAGCTGCACGTCGACGAACCTCCCCCCAGCTTCGCTGAAGCGTTGAACGAGCTCGACCAGCGCTACCTTCGACGCGTCGCTCACCCGATGGAACATCGACTCTCCAGTGAAGCAGCCCCCGATCTGCACCCCGTAGAGCCCTCCCACGAGGGCGTGCCCGTCCCAGATCTCCACACTGTGCGCCCAGCCGAGATCGTGCAGGCGGAGATAGCCGTGTGCCATCGACCTGGTGATCCACGTCCCCTTGTCGCCTCGAGGTTCTGCGCAGCCGGCCAGGACGGCGGGGAAGGCGTTGTCGACCGTGGCGGTCCAACCGCAGCGGCGTAGCCGCTGACGCAGGGACCGCGACACGTGGAGGCTGTCGCTCGTGAGGATCCCTCTGGGGTCGGGAGAAAACCACGGCAGCGGGATGCCAGGATGAGGCCACGGGAAGATGCCTCGTCGGTAGGCCCGGACGAGGGTGCTCGGCGCGAGGTCGGCGCCGACGCCCACGACCCCGTCCTCGTCCGCCGTCGCGGGGTCCGGGAAAAGCCACGGCGGGGGCGGGACCGGCCGCGGGGGTGCAGCGAGTGGCGTCACGGGATGGTGGCGACCCTCGGATCGGCTTGGCCGGGCACAGCTCGTCATGCGCTGAGCGTAGGCGGTGGACGATA
>JALYGD010000362.1 GCA_030777265.1 Actinomycetota bacterium
ACGAAGGCGTCAGCACCGGCCTCGCGCGCCGCAACCGCCCGCTGCCAGTCGCCCAGCATGCCGGCGGCATTCGCCAGGCGACGGAAGGCCAGCCCGGCGAGCACGTGCTCATCCCGGGACCGGCGAAGCTCGGCCAGCTCGGCCCACACCCTCGCCGCCTCCTCGAGCTCTCCGCAAAGCTCCGAACAGTCCGCCAGACGTTCGAGAACGCCCAGGCGCTCGCTCTCGCCCTCTCCCTGCGGCCAGATGGAGAGGGCACGTCGCCCGAGTGCGGCCGCATCCCGGTAGGCGTGCAGTGAGCAGAACTGCTCGGCCGCGGCCAACAGCAGCGGCCGGGCACGCGCCGGCTCGTGGGCGGCGATCCAATGCTCGGCGACCACCTCCGGAGCGCTCCGGCGGGTGGCAAGATGCTCGGCGACCAGGCTGTGGTGGCCGCGCCGGCGCGCCCAAGGAATCGCCCGGTAGAGCGCGTCCCGGACGAGCGCGTGGCGGAACACCGCCGAGTCGGAGGACTGCTCCATGAGGAGCCCGGCGTCGAGCAGCGCGTCGACGTCCTCGGGCCAAACGAGGTCACTGAACGACGGAAGGTCGATGCGAACGCCGAAGACGGCGGCCAGCTCGACCGCCAGCTGGTGCTCCCGTCGCAGCCTCGCAGTGGCGACCAAGACGGCGTCGAGCAGGCTCTCGGACAGCGGCAGCTCGGTGCCCGAAGCGAGCTCGACCAGTCCGTCCCGCGTGGCCAGTGCTCCGCTCTCCACCAGAGCGGCGGCGAGCTCCTCGATGAAGAACGGCAGTCCCTCGGCCCGCTCGTGCACCGCGGCGATGAGGTCCGTCGAAGGCGGGATGCCGAACAGGCCAGCGAGCATCTCCCCGGTCTGGCCCTGCGTCAGCGGCCCGAGCGCGACCTCGACGAGGCGGCCGCCCCGGCGCAGCTCCGACCGCATCGCGCGCAGAGGGTGCGACCGGGCTAGCTCCTCGCTGCGGTAGGTCCCCACGATCAGCAACCGCTCCTTCGACAGGGCCGCGGCCAGCATCGGGAGCAGCTCGATGGTGGCCGCGTTGGCCCAGTGCAGGTCCTCCAGCACCACCACGGTCGGATGGCGACGGGCCACGTCCCGCAAGGTGCGGTGGATGGCGGCAACCAGCGCCCCGTGGTCCACCTCACGCCACGGCATGGCGAGCTCGGGCAGCAGCACCCTTGCGTGCTCTGCCAGCGCGGCGTCGCCGAAGGCGTCCGAGACCGCTCGCAGTACCTCCACCACCGGCGCGTACGCGCCCTCACCCACGGCAGCTGCCCCCCGCAGGAGGCAGCCCTCCCAGTCTCCGAGGACCTCGCTGACTAGGCGGCTCTTGCCGACACCGGCATCCCCGTGCACGAGCATCAGCCCGCCTTCGCCCCGCCGGCAGCGCAGGAGGGCAGCAGCCAGCGCTGCCCGTTCGACTGCCCTGCCCACGAGCGGTGATTGCTTCTGCACCCCGCCGACAAAGTAGTCGCAGTCGTCGCCAAGCTGGCGTCCCCACCGCGTCTCCACCCTCGAGGCCGCCAACGTCACCCTGGAAGGTCAGCTCCCCACGCTGGAGGGCCACGTTCACCCTCCAGGCCGACAAGACCGTGCTGGAGGGCCGCGTCGCCATCGTCGAGCGCGATACGCCATGCTGAAGGGCCGCGTCTCTGCCTTCGAGGCCGACAAACACCGCGCTGAAGGGCCGCACCTCCGCACTGGAGGGGCTGTTGGACGGGGTAACCCGCACCCTGGTGGGTCGGGCGTGACACCCTGCGGTTTGGAGCCATGAACCTGCAGCTGGTCAACGGCACCGGCGGCACCGACGGCACCCCAGCGGCTAGGGCAACTTCATCATCGGCTACAGCACCCCCGTCCGGGGACCGCAGCGGCCGACCGGGCAGGCTCCCACTACCTGATCATCGGCGACCAACACCACTGGACCAGCTTCGGCGGCATCGTCGCCGGCTTCTGGAACAACAGCTCCGCCGCCTCCCGCCGCCGGACGCGCGTCCGAACACGGGCAACAACAGCAAGACGGTCAGTGCCCTCGTTGAACCAGAACCGTCTTGTGTGATCTCACCC